>CAZUWQ010000034.1:0-4319 GCA_964624195.1 uncultured Oscillospiraceae bacterium
CTGATGGAGATGATCGCCTCCGGCGTCACCTGCCTTGCCGATATGTATATGCACACCCTCACCGTGGGCCAGGCGGTGGCGGACGCGGGGGTGTCCGCCAACCTGTCCTGCGGGGCGGTGTTTTTCGGGGACAGGTTCTCCCCGGCGGTCTGCGGCGACTGCAAGGCTCAGGAGGAGCTGTTTCAGGCGTGGCACGGCTATGACGACGGCCGCATCCAGGTGGACGCCTCCATCCACGCGGAGTACACCTCCCAGCCGGGGCTGTGGGAGTGGATGGCGGACTATGCCAAAAGCCACGGTCTGCGGCTCCATGTCCATATCTCCGAGACGGAGAGAGAGCACGAGGAGTGCAAGGCCCGCCACGGCGGGCTGACTCCCATCCAGGTAATGGAGAAATACGGCGTGCTGGACGTGCCCGTCCACGCCGCCCACTGCGTCTGGACCACACCGGAGGACTGGGCCATCATGGCCGCGCACGGCGCGTCCGCCGTCCACAACCCGGCGTCCAACCTGAAGCTGGGCTCCGGCGTGGCCCCCATCGTGGATATGCGCGGGGCCGGGGTGAACGTGTGCCTGGGCACCGACGGGGTCAGCTCCAACAATACCACCGACCTGTTTGAGGATATGAAGCTGGCCGCCATTCTGCAAAACGGCGTCCGCCATGACCCCATGGCCCTCACCGCCTGGGACGCGCTGGACTTTGCCACCGTCAACGGCGCCCTGGCCCTGGGGCGGGACACCGGGACCATCCGGCCGGGGAGATACGCCGACCTGATCCTGCTGGACGGCGAGGCGCTGAACCTGATCCCCTGCCACGACGCGGCCAACAACCTGGCCTATGCCGCCCACGGCTGCGACGTAAGGCTGAATATGTGCCGGGGCAAGGTCATATATGAAAACGGGGACTTCCTCACCATCGACAGGGAAAAAACCTGCCGGGAGGTCCGGGACTATGCCCTGCCCCTGCTCTTTGGCTGAGAAGCCGGCGCTCGACCCGGGCTTTTTCACGCAACATCCGCGATCTGGGAGGTCATCATGGCTGAACGCACTTCCAAAAAAAATTCTTTCTTCGGCGGCGCCGCCATTCTGACCGCCGGCATCATCATCGTCAAGCTGATCGGCGCCCTCTATAAGGTGCCCCTGGGCAACATCCTCAGCGACGCCGCGTTTGCCGACTTTAACACCGCCTACTATATCTATTCCCTGCTCATCATCATCTCCACCGGCGGCCTGCCGGTGGCCCTGTCCAAGATGGTGTCCGAGGCCAACGCCCTGGGGCAGGGCAACCAGGTAAAGCGGGTGTTCCGGGTGTCCTTCATCACCTTCTTTATCCTGGGGGCGGTCTGCTGCTCCATCATGCTGTTCTTCCCCAGGCAGCTGGCCGCTCTGATGAACAACAGCCACAGCTATTACAGCATCCTGGCTCTGGCCCCCGCCCTGTTTTTCCTCAGCCCCCTGTCCGCCTTCCGGGGCTATTTCCAGGGCCACGCCTTCATGACGCCCACCGCCGTGACTCAGATCATCGAGGCGCTGTGCAAGCTGATCATTGGGCTGTCCCTGGCTACCGTGCTGGTCAACAGCGGGGCGGACGAGTCCGTCGCCGCGGCCGGAGCCATCTTTGGCGTGTCGGTGGGCTGCGCCCTGGCCATGGTGTACGCCTTTTTCTGCTATCGGCGCTTCCGGCGGACGGTGCCTGAAAGCCAGGATGTGCCGGAGAGCGACAGGACCATCCTCTCCACTCTGGCGAAGCTGGCCATCCCCATCACTCTGGCCTCCTCCGTCATCGCCGTCGCCAACGTGCTGGAAAACAGTATCCTCATGGAGCGGCTGCAGAGCGGCCTGGGCTTGACGGAGGACGTGGCCCGGGTGGCGAAGGGCGTGTACGACAAGGCGCTGACCCTGTATAACCTGCCCTCGGCCTTCATGGTGCCCCTCACCGCCAGCGTCATTCCCCATGTGTCCGCGGCGCTGAAGGTGCGTCAGCGCCGGCAGGCGGCCCAGATCAGCGAGACCACTCTGCGTATCACCGCCCTGCTGGCCGTGCCGGCCGGGGTGGGACTGTGCGTGCTGGGCGAGCCCATCATCCGTCTGCTCTACCCGTCCACCGACGTGGCTCTGGCGGGCTGGATGCTGTCTGTGCTGGGCATCGCCTCCATCGCCGTATGCTTCATGCTGGTGTGCAACTCCATCCTTCAGGCCCATCAGATGGTGACCCTGCCCATGGTGACCACCATCATCGGCTGCGCCTTGAAGCTGGTGGTGAGCTTTATCCTCACCGGCAACCCCAATATCGGCATCAAGGGCGGCGCCATCAGCACCATCGTGTGCTTCGGTCTCATCGCCATCCTGGACCTGATCATCGTCAAGCTGGCCCTGCCGCGGTCGCTGAGCTATGTGCGGGCCTTCGCCAAGCCGCTGCTCTGCTCCGCGGTCATGGGGCTGGCTGCCTGGGCCGCCAATGGGCTGCTGTCCAGGGCGCTGCTGTCCATGGACCGTTTTCAGACCCTCACCGCGGACGGGACGGGGTATATGCTCACCGGCCTGGGCAACGCCATTGCGGTGCTGGGCGGTATCGGGGTGGGCTGCGTCGTCTATCTGATCCTGATCTTGGTCACCAGGGCCATCTCAAAGGAGGACCTGTCCCTCATGCCCAAGGGGGATAAGCTGGCAAAGCTGCTCCGCCTGCGGTAAATGCCGCGTCCCGGGGCCCGCTTCGGGAGAGAAAATATGGATTTTTGCCGATTTTCTTGAATTCGCGTGAAAAATAGCTTGCAGTGTAGGTGAAAGTATGATAGATTTATTAAATAGGGATGCCTATGGGGTGGATGACCTGGTCCGCATTGTAAAAATACTCCGCGCTCCCGGTGGCTGCCAGTGGGACGGAGAACAGACGCACCAGTCCATCCGGCGGAACCTTCTGGAGGAAGCTTATGAGGCGGCGGAGGCCATCGACGAGGACTCCCCGGAGCACCTGAAGGAGGAGCTGGGAGACGTTCTGCTTCAGGTGGTCTTCCACACCTCCATCGAGGAGGACGCCGGCCGCTTCGACCTACAGCAGGTGGCAGACGGCGTGTGCAGGAAGCTGATCTACCGCCACCCCCACGTCTTTGGCGATGTGACCGTCCGCTCCACTGATGAGATCCTGTCCAACTGGGACGAGCTGAAAAAGGCGGAGAAGGGACAGGCCACCCAGGCGGACGCGGTGGATGCCGTGGCCCGCTCTCTGCCGGCCCTGTGGCGGGCGGAGAAGGTGCAGAAAAAAGCGGCCAAGGCCGGCTTTGGCCGGTCCGATGTGTCCGACGCGCTGGACAAGCTGTCTGAGGAACTGAACGAGCTGAGAGCCGCCGTCAACGGAGACGGGGGCCCGGCGGAAAAGTTGGGGGATCTGCTGCTGGCCGCCGTCCGTGTGGCGGGCTGCCTGAAGGTGGACCCGGAGGCGGCCCTTCACGCCTCTGTGGATAGATTCGCCGCCCGGTTTCGCCGGGCGGAGGCTCAGGTGCTCGCCCAGGGCCGAAATATGGACGAGCTGTCCGAGGCGGAACTGACCGCCGCCTGGGAGGCTGTCAGGCAGGAATAGACCACGGCTTAACAGCGCCACGCCGCGCTTTAAGTGATAGACCCCGCGGCACGTTGCCGCAGCAAATAAAAATATCAGGAGGAATACAATCATGAATAAGGCTGAACTCATCAATGCCACTGCCGAGAAGGCTGAGCTGTCCAAGAAGGATACCGAGGCCGCTGTCAGCGCCGCTGTCGAGGTCATCACCGAGGCCCTGGCCAAGGGCGACAAGGTGCAGCTGGTGGGCTTTGGCTCCTTTGAGGTGAAGAACCGCGCCGCCCGCATCGGCCGCAACCCCCGCACCAGGGAGCTGATCAAGATCCCCGCTTCCAAGATCCCCGTATTCAAGGCCGGCAAGGCTCTGAAGGACAGCGTTTCCAAGTGAGTAAGACCATCGGGAGGCAGGGCCATCGCCCTGCCTCCCGTTCTCTTTCGTCCGCCGCCCGCGGCGGATGGCGGACGACGATCGGAAAGGAGTCCCTATGCGACTGGACAAATGGCTCAAGGTGTCCCGCCTCATCAAACGGCGCACAGTGGCAAACGAGGCCTGCGACAGCGGCCGGGTGACCGCCAACGGCCGGCCGGTGAAGGCGTCCTACGACGTGAAGCCGGGTGACGTGCTGGAGCTGAAATTCGGAGAAAGGCTGATCCGGGTAGAGGTGCTGTCCACCGCCGATATCGTGGGCAAGGCGGACGCGGTGGCCATGTATCATCAAATTACTTGAGTAAAAAGTTGAGGGAGGACCGCCCACGGGGCGGT
>CAZUWQ010000034.1:4419-7750 GCA_964624195.1 uncultured Oscillospiraceae bacterium
TTTCTAAATATATGCCTTGTAGACCGCCCGCCTGGTGAAGCTGTCGGCGGGGGAGAAGAGACCGCCGGGGAGGGCGGTGAGGGGGGCGTCGGGGGCGGCGTCCGGGGGGATCAGACCCTGCTGGACGCACCACTCCATGGCGCCGCAGTAGGCGTGCTCATGTTTGCCGGTACGGCGGACCCGGGCCCAGCGGCGGGACAGGGTCTCCTGCCGGGGGGACAGCAGCATGGCCAGCTCGCCCCAGGTCATGGGGGCGTCCAGGCGGAGGCGGTTGTCCGAGTAGACGATGGCCCGCTCCCGCTGGAGAGCGGCCAGCTTTTCAAACAGGGGGTCGTCCCGGCCCAGGTCGGCAAAGGGGCTCTCGTCCATGAGGGTGTTCACCGTCACCACCTGGTAGCCATACTCCTTCAACAGCTCCAGCTGCCGGCGCAGGCCGAAGGCCACCGGGGTGCGCCTGGACATATTATAGCCGTCCTTTTGAAAGATGATCTGGCCGCGAAAAAAGTCCGGGTCCTTTTCCAGCGCCTTCCGCATGGGCTCCACCATGGCGTCCACCTCCGCCTTCAGCGCCGCCTCCGGGTCGGAGAGGGTGGAGGGGAGCCAGCCGGCGCCGTCGTAGGAGGCGGCCAGATACTGATAGCCCATCCGGTCATAGACATCGTAGCTGGTGAAGCCGTCCCCCATCTGGTCCACATAGTGGGGCGGGCGGGACATGGACATGGAGTAGCCGTACCGCTCCCGCATGAGCCGGTCCAGCTTTTCCAGATCCTCCACCGCCTTGTCCATAGTGCCCAGGTACTCCCGGGCGCCGTAGACAAAGGGCTTTTTGCCGAAGATGATGTGACGGTAGCCGTGGTTGGTGATCTGGTGGCCCTCGTCCAGAATGCGGCGGATCAGCCGGTCGTTGTGGACGGCGCCGCCCTTGTCATCCCTGCTGATGTCCGGGTAGTGGTCGAATTTCACGCCCCCCCAGGCGGCGCTGCCCGGCTTGCCCGCCCGGTCGGGGTAGTTTTCTCCGGTATCTCCCACCACGTCAAAGGTGCCCCTGGCGCCGAACTCGGCCAGGGTGTCCAGCAGCACGTCGGTAAGGGACCTGCCGTCAAAGCGGTCCGGGGCGGCGGGCAGGTCCATGGGGCCGTCGTCAAAGGTCATGGCGCAGACGCGGCGGTCGGTTTTGACCCGCTCCAGACGGCGGGTGTAGCTGAGGTGGTGCTTTTCCGCCGGGGCGATGAACTTTTTCAGGACTTTTTTGCCCTGTTTTCCCAGTTTGACGATCAGAGACATGGCGACGCCTCCTTTTTATCCTGTGATGTCCCGCAGGCAGCATTTCAGGGCGAACAGGGCCCATTTGCAGTAGCCGAGGGGGGAGGAACCGGTCTTCTTCCGCCTGGTGAGCTGGCTGGCGGCGGCATATCGGGCGGGGCTGGGCCGCCCGGAGACAGTGGCGCCGCCCCCGATCAGGGCGGCCTTGACAGCGTCCGGAGTGAGGGCGTCCGCCTCCACCTGGGTGAAGCCCCGGCCCACCTCCTGGGGCAAGTGGGCGTCGCTGCCGCCGAAGCGGCGCAGGCCATGGGCCCGGGCAAAGTCCTCCGCCATGGCGTTGGCCCGGCGGTTTTTTCGCTCCGCCCGGCTGTTCCACGTCTCCACCCCGTCCAGCAGGGGGGCGATGGGGGCGATACGGTCCGGGTCGGCGGAGTGCTCAAAGGGGTGGGCCAGCACCGCCAGACCGCCCTGAGCGTGGATGGCGTCGACCGCATCCCGGAACGTGTGGGTCCCGATGGGGGCGGACACGAACAGGCCCAGCAGATGACCGCGCTCCGTGGACACCTCCACGCCGGGGATCAGCAGAAAATTCGGGTATTCCGGCGCCTGGGTCAGCACCCGGTCATGGTCGCACACCGCGGCCCCGTCGAGGCCGGCGGCCTTGGCCCCGGATACGATCTCGTCCAGAGTCATCCTGCCGTCGGCGGAGGCCTGGGAGTGGATATGAAGATCCAGCTTCAGTTTCATACGGTCACCGCCTGAAGAGAGAGTCTTTCAGATATTCCCGGAGCGGAGCCGGGTCGTCTCTGGCCGACAGCGCGTCCCCGGCCCGGAACAGGTCGGCGGCGGCGGAGAAGAACTGCCGGGGCTGACCGTGGCGCAGATAGCTCAACGCGGCCACGGCGTCGTTGAGTGTGAAACGCATCCTGACGCCCGTCCGATAGTCGCGGGGCGCGTACTCCAACCGCTCCCCCGCCGCGGCCTGGGCATAGCGGCAGATGAAGGGGCTGCCCGCCCGGTCCGTCATGGGAAAGCTGCCCCAGACGCGGGGGTTGACCTCCAGCACCCGGCTGCCCTTGAACTCCACCATGGCAAGGCCGGTGAAGTCAAAGGAGCGCAGCAGCCGGCAGGCGCTGTCGATCATTGCCTCATCATAGATGCTGACGCAGCAGGTGGAGGGGCCGCCGGACGGGGGGTACTCCCGGAGCCGCCGGTGGCAGATGGCGCTGATGAGCCGCCCCTCCCGGTCCAGCAGCAGGCTGGCGCCCATGCCGGGGCCGGACACCTTCTCCTGGACGATGGGGTGGGGGTCGTAGGCGGCCATGGCGGCCAGCTTTGCCTCATATTCCGCCTGGTCGTGGGCCACGGCGTAGCGATCCCGGGCCTTCAGACCGATTTTTTCCCCGCAGTGGGGCTTGACGATCACAGGAAAGGCGTCGGGGGCGCCGTCATATTGCCGGGGCACCGGGATGCCCAGCTCCTCGCAGCGGCGGTGGACGGCGGCCTTGTCGTTGAGCCGGTCCAGGACGTCCGGCGGGGCGATGAGAAAATCGCACACCGGGGCAAATCGGTCCCGCTCTTTGGACACTGTGTTCAGCGTGACCGCGCCCACGCACAGGAGGACCGGGTGGCCGTAGCCCTTCAGCAGCTCCAGCAGCTTTTCGGGGTAGTCCGGGTCGGCCGCGCCGCCGTCGATCCAACGGCACTCCGCGGCATAGCGGGAGGAGAACACCGGGGGATCCTGGGGGCAGTCGGCGCGGGTCTGGGTGACCACCACCCGCCAGCCCGCCCGGCCCAGCGCCCGGACAGCGGCGATGGACGACCTGTATTTTCCGTCTGTGACCACCACAGTTCCCATGGGGACGCCTCCACTGTTCAATATAAGATATTATAGCAAGAAAGCGGGCGAATAGCAAGGAGAACGGCAGGGGACGGCGGAGCGGGCGATGGGGCAAAAACGCGAAAGGCCCTTGTGATCCGGCCTTTGGCAGGCTGAAAAAGGGAGCGGCGGCGCGCGCCGTCGCTCCCTTTTCGGTTGGATGCTCTTAGGCAACGCCGCGCAATTGCG
>CAZUWQ010000035.1:0-3383 GCA_964624195.1 uncultured Oscillospiraceae bacterium
TGGACCTGACCGCCCTGGTGGCGGGCACCCAGTTCCGGGGCCAGTTTGAAAGCCGCATGAAGGGCCTCATCGACGAGATCAAGGCCCTGGGCAATATCATCCTGGTCATCGACGAGGTCCACTCCATCGTGGGCGCGGGGGACGCGGAGGGCTCCATGAACGCCGCCAACATCCTCAAGCCCGCCCTCAGCCGGGGCGAGATCCAGGTCATTGGCGCCACCACCCTGACGGAGTACCGCAAGTACATCGAAAAGGACTCCGCTCTGGAGCGCCGCTTCCAGCCTGTCATCGTGGAGGAGCCCTCTATTGATGAGACGGTGGACATCATCAAGGGCATCGCCCCCTACTATGAGTCCTACCACCACGTCACCATCACCCCGGATATGTGCCGGCAGGCGGTGGTCATGAGCGAGCGCTACATCACCGACCGCTACCTTCCCGACAAGGCCATCGACCTCATCGACGAGGCGGCCTCCGACGTGAACCTCCACAATAAGGACCTGGCCCGGATAGCGGAGATCGACAAGGAGCTGGCGGACTACGCCAAGGAGATGGAGGTGGTGCTGGCCGCCACCAGCGGGCAGGGCGACCCCCGCTTCCAGCAGCTCCAGCAGCAGGAGCAGCGTCTCCAGCGCCAGCGGGACACCCTGGAGATGGCGGTGAGCCGGGACGACGCGGAAGCCCCCAACCGGAACGACCCCGCTTTCCAGGAGCGGCAGTCGGACCGGCGTCAACAGATCGCGGACCTTCAGGACCAGATCGCCTCCGTCTCCGCTCAGAAGCAGGCCGTGCAGAACGAGGTCAACGAGCAGGCCTATCAGCGGCTGGCGGAGCTGAAAAGCCGGCAGGCCCAGCTGACCGGCGAGCGGGACGCGCTTGCGGCCAAGGGGGACCCGCCCCTCACCGCCGCCCACCTGGCAAGGGTCATCGAGCTGTGGACCAAAATACCCGCCAGCCAGATCCAGGAGCAGGAATTCGAGCGGCTCGCCAAGCTGGAGGAGCGGCTGAAGACCCACATTGTGGGCCAGGACGAGGCGGTGGCCGCCGTGGCCGCCGCTATCCGCCGCGGCCGGGTGGGCATCTCCGCCAAGCACAAGCCGGTGTCCTTCATCTTTGTGGGCTCCACCGGCGTGGGCAAGACCGAGCTGGTCAAGCAGCTGGCCGCCGATCTGTTCCCCTCCCCGGAATCGCTGATCCGGCTGGATATGTCCGAGTTTATGGAAAAGCACTCCGTCTCCCGCATCATCGGCTCCCCGCCGGGCTATGTGGGCTATGATGACGCGGGCCAGCTCACTGAGAAGATCCGCCGCAAGCCCTACTCCGTCATCCTTTTTGACGAGATCGAGAAGGCCCACCCCGACGTACTCAACGTGCTGCTGCAAATTCTGGACGACGGCCATATCTCCGACGCCCACGGCAAGGTGGTCAACTTTGAGAACACCGTCATCGTCATGACCTCCAACGCCGGCAGCGAGAACAAGGGCGGCTCCCTGGGCTTTGACCGCACCCCCAACCAGCTGGGCAAGGAGAAGGCCATGAAGGGGCTGGAGTCCTTCCTGCGCCCGGAGTTCATCAACCGGATCGACGAGATCGTCTACTTCAACCAGCTCACCGAGGACGACTTCAAGGCCATCGCCCGCATCATGCTGGCGGAGCTGGAGGGCGTTATGAAGGAAAAGGGCATCGCCTTCACCTACGAGGAGCCTCTCCTGGACTACCTGGTGCGCAAGTCCTACTCCGCCGCCTATGGCGCCCGGAACCTGCGCCGCCAGATCCAGAAGGACCTGGAGGACCCCATCGCCTCCACCCTGATCCAGCACTACGCCTCCCCCCTGCATACTGTCCATGTCACCGCCGAGGGAGACAGCGTCAGCATCATCACCGGCTGAAGGCCCCGGCAAGGGCAGGACCTGTCAAAAAAGACCGCCGTACCGTCCGCGTTCGCGGAGGTACGGCGGTCTTCTTGTGTTCAGAGAGCTATCTTACAGTCTCTCCCGGATGGCCCGGAGAAAATCCAGGCTGGTGACGGTCCGGGCGGGGGTCTCTCCCTCCCAGAGGGCCGCCAGGTCGCCGGTCATGACGCCGGCGCGGATGGTGTCCAGAGCGGCGTCCTCCAGCCGCCTGGCAAAGGCGGTCAGCGCCGGAACGCGGTCCAGCTCGCCCCGCTTGCCCAAAGCGCCGGTCCAGGCGAACAGCGTCGCCATGGGGTTGGTGGAGGTCTTCTCCCCCTTCAGGTACTTGTAGTAGTGGCGGGTGACGGTACCGTGGGCGGCCTCGTACTCATAGCTGCCGTCGGGGGACACCAGCACGGAGGTCATCATGGCCAGAGAACCGAAGGCGGTGGACACCATGTCGCTCATCACATCGCCGTCGTAATTCTTGCAGGCCCAGATGAAGCCGCCCTTGGAGCGGATGACCCGGGCCACCGCGTCGTCGATCAGAGTGTAGAAGTACTCGATGTGGAGGGCGTCGAACCGCTCCCTGTATTCGGCGTCAAAGATGTTCTGAAAGATGTCCTTGAAGGCGTGGTCATACTGCTTGGAGATGGTGTCCTTGGCCGAAAACCACAGGTCCTGCCGGGTGTCGACGGCGTACTGAAAGCAGGAGCGGGCAAAGGAGACGATGGAGTCGTCCAGATTGAACTGCCCCTGGAGCACGCCGGGCCCGCGGAAGTCCTGGATGGTCTGCCGGTGCTCCGTGCCGTCCGCCCCGGTGAACACCAGCTCCGCCTTGCCGGGGCCGGGCACCCGGTACTCCGCCGCCCGGTACACGTCACCGAAGGCGTGGCGGGCGATGGTGATAGGCTTCCGCCAGTTCTTCACCACCGGGGAGATGCCCTTGACCATGATGGGCGTCCGGAACACCGTGCCGTCCAGAATGGCCCGGATAGTGCCGTTGGGGGACTTCCACATCTGCGACAGCTTATATTCCTCCACCCGCTGGGCGTTGGGAGTGATGGTGGCGCACTTCACCGCCACGCCATACTCCCTGGCGGCTTCGGCAGCGTCCACCGTCACCCGGTCTCCGGTGGCTTCCCGGTTGGGCAGGCCCAAATCGTAATATTCAGTCTTCAAGTCAATGTACGGCTCCAGCAGCTCCTCCTTGATCTGTTTCCACAGGACACGGGTCATCTCGTCCCCGTCCATCTCCACCAGCGGCGTCTTCATCTGGATCCTGTTCATGGTCATCGCTCCTTGAAAACGGATAGGGGAAAGCTCTTAGTATTCGGGATAGCTGGGGCCGCTGGGCGGCTTGGTCCCCTGGTCATCATCCTCCCGGGCCCCGCTCTCCTCCTGGAACGGCTCCTCCGTGGAGGCGGCCTCCCCCGCCGGCTCGACCGGCGAAGCGGGCTCCGCGGGAGCCTCCGCCGCCGCGGAGGGCGC
>CAZUWQ010000035.1:3483-7665 GCA_964624195.1 uncultured Oscillospiraceae bacterium
CCCCGGCAGAAATCATAAAACGCCGCCTCGCTGCCGCCCACATAGGGCATCAGCCACAGGTTCAGCAGCAGGATCGCCACCAGCATCACGACCACCACCAGGATCACCGCCAGCACCATCGCTACAGGCGCGGCGCCTACCGCCGCGCAAGCGGCAATGATGACGACGCCCACCAGCACGATGGCGAAGCAGATCAGATACCAGCCGATAAAGGACAGCCGCAGGACAAACAGGCGGCCCTTATTCCCCTTCATCATCTTTTTGCTCTCCGTGATGGCGTCCAGCCCGGACAGCCTCCGGTCGATGACCAGATAGTCCGTCATGGCATAGCGCAGCTCCACCCATACAAGGGCCACCGCGTAGGCGATGACGCCGGCCACAAGCACCAGCACGCCCACAGGGAGCAGGATCGCCGTCGCCACCAGCAGCGCGCCGATCAGGCACACGATCACCAGTCCCACGGTAAAGGCCAGCGACCACAGGAAGGTGAACACGGCCACAAGGATGCGGGCCAGGATCACCTGTCCAAAGCGGGGAAACGCGCAGAACACCCGCTCCAGCGGCGGGTTTTCCCGGCGCGCCACAGACAGGCAGTAGCCCTTATAGCCGGTATCCAGCAGACCGCTCCACAGCGCGCTGATGATGGACAGCACCGCGCTGACCAGGAGCAGCAGCGCAATGGCGCCGCCGTTGTTGCTCACCCAGAACAGCAGCGCGTCCAACATCCGCTCCGGGTCCTCCAGTTGCGCGATCCGCGCCGCGGCTTCGGTCAACTGGCCCGTACCCAGCAGCGTGCCGACCCAGTTGATCACAGCGGTGCTCACTCCCAGGATCAGCAGAAACAGCAAAGTCACCAGGACCGGACGGGGCCGGGTCTGCCGGATGGCCGCCCTGACCTCCCGCTTCAACTCCGCGCGCCGGTATTCCCTCTCTTGCATATCGGACACCTCTCTCTTCTCTCAGTTTGCCTCCGCATAAACAAACCGAAGCGCGGTTTGTTCAGCAGACACATTGTACAACAGATGCCATAATAATGCAAGCGCCCGGCCAAAAGCTGCGCTTTTGGCCGGGCGCTTGCGCTTATTCCCGCCGGCGGCCCGACCCGCGCTCCCGGCGGCCGCTGCGGCTGCCCTTCCGACCGGTCCACAGGCCGATGGCCGCGCTGCCCCACTGGAACAGCTTTTCAAACACATAGATCACCGACGGCACCAGAAGCAAAAACACCGTGATGACCAGCGCCGATTGGAAATCCAGCGGCGTCAGGCCGAAGGTGGAGCCAAAGCCCAGCACCATAACGGCAAAGGCCGCCGCCATGGACCCCAACAGGACCCACCGTTTCCAGTCCAGCGGCTTGGACACATAGTACAGCACCAGCAGGCCCACCGCGCCCATGGTCACTGTAGCCAGGGTGGAGAGGGTGGTGCGCTCAAAGGTAAAGGCGATGGTGAACAGCTCGATGCCCACAATGAGCAGGATGTTGGTCAGGCCGCCGGGCAGGGCGCGGCGGAGCACATTCTGCATGAACCGCCCCTTCACCATCTCATGGTTTGGCTCCAGCGCGAGCACAAAGGACGGAATGCCGATGGTCAGCGCGCTGATGAGGGACAGCTGGATGGGGGTAAAGGGGTACGGGAAGCCGGCAAACAGGGTGATGAGGGCCAGGAAGAAGGACATGATGTTCTTTACCAGATACAGGGCCGCGGAGCGCTGGATGTTGTTGATGACCCGCCGGCCCTCCTCCACCACATGGGGCAGGGCGGCAAAGTTGGAGTCCAGCAGCACCAGCTGGGCCACCTGGCAGGCGGCCTCCGCCCCGGATGCCATGGCGATGCCGCAGTCGGCGTCCTTCAGGGCCAGCACATCGTTGACGCCGTCCCCCGTCATTGCCACGGTATGACCATGGCGCTGAAGGGCCTTCACCAGCTTCCGCTTCTGGTCCGGCGTCACCCGGCCAAAGACGGTGTAGTCCCGGACGGCCTGCAAATAGTCCTCCGGCTCCCGGAGGGTGGCGGCGTCCACAAATCGGTCCGCTTCCTTGATGCCCGCCTGCTGGGCCACCCGGGACACCGTCTCCGGGTTGTCCCCGGAGATGACCTTCACGCTCACCCCCTGCTGGGCAAAGTACTCAAAGGTCTTGGGCGCCTCCTTCCGCACCGGGTTGGACAGCACCGCCAGCGCCGCCGGGATGATGACCCCCCGCAGCCCCTCGGCGGTGGGCGGCGTGTCGCACTGGGCCAGCAGCAGCACCCGGCACCCCTCCGCCTGGTAGGGGGCCACCATGGGCTGGATATGCCTGTAATCCGGCCCCAGGATGAACTCCGGCGCCCCCACCACATAGGCGCCGTGCCCCCGGAACACCACCGCCGACCACTTGTTGGCCGACGAGAAGGGAATGGTGCGCTCCACCTGCCAGGGGGAGGGGTGGTCGAACCGCTCCGCCATGGCCCTGGCGGTGTCGTTGTCGGCGTCGATGGCTCCGTAGTAGGCGTTGAATATCTCCTCGATCCTGCTCTCCGGGAACTCCGCCTCGTCCAGACTCACGATCTCCCGCACCGACATCTCAGGCACGGTGATGGTGCCCGTCTTATCCACGCACAGCACATCCACCCGGGCCAGCGTCTCAATGGAGCTCATCTCGTGGACCAGCGTCTTTCGCTGGGCCAGCCGCATTACCGACACCGCCAGCGCCACACTGGTCAGCAGATACAGCCCCTCGGGGATCATGCCGATCAGGGCGGCCACCATGGCGGTGATGGAGTCCCGGAAGGCGTTGCCCTGGACGATATATTCATTGCAGAAAAGCGCGATGCCGATGGGGATCAGGGCGATGCCGATGACCCGGATCAGCCGGTCCAGCGACTTCATCATCTCCGACCGGCCCACCGCCTGGTTGGACTTGGCCTCCGCCGCCAGCCGGGATGCGTAGCTGTTCTCCCCCACCTGATCCATCCTGGCCCGGCACCGGCCGGACACCACAAAGCTGCCGGACAGCAGCTGGTCGCCGGGGTCCTTGGTGATGGGATCGGCCTCGCCGGTGATGAGGGCCTCGTTCACCGTCACCTGCCCGCTCATCACCGGGCCGTCGGCGGGGATCTGGTCGCCGGAGCCCAGCTCCACGATGTCCTCCCGCACCAGTTTGTGGTTGGGCACGGTGCCCAGCTGCCCGTCCCGCACCACCTTCACCCGGCCCTCCGCCAGCAGATTCAGCTTTTCCAGGGTGGCCCTGGAGCGCAGCTGCTGAAAGATGCCGATCAGCGTGTTGACCGCCGCGATGAGCAGGAAAAACAGGTCGTTGAAGCTGCCCACCACGATGAGCAGGATAGCCAGCACCACAAACACCAGGTTAAAAAAGGTGAGGGTATTCTCCCGGACGATCTGTCCGGTGGTCTTGGCGTTGGACACCGCGGCCCCGTTGCCATAGCCGTTCTCCAGCAGCTCCGCGGCCTGAGCATAGGTCAGGCCCTGCTTGGGGTCGGGAAACAGCCGCTCTATGGTCCGGGGGGCGCGCTCCGCCGTCTCCTCACGCCGGATCTCCGGCCCCTCCTCCCGCCTCCGCGTCCCGGGCTTCTGAGGCTCCTGTTGATATTGCGCCTGCCGCATGGTATTCCCGTCCTTTGTCTCTGCGGGTCATCCCCGCGCAAATAAGCTCCCGGCCTTCGGCAGCACCGGGGAAACCGGACTGTAAAAAAATATGGTATCCTATTTAGGATACCATATTTTTTCCCCGACGTAAAGCGGGATAACCTTAACCTTTCAGAAAAACTGTATAAAGTTTTTCAAGACTTATATTTTCCACCGCACCGACAGGGTAAACTCCCCGCCGCGCAGCGCCGCAAACGTCTGGTGGCCCATCCGCTCCACCAGCGCCTTGACAATAGCCAAGCCCAGGCCGGTGTCCTGGCCCGTGCGGGTGCGGTCGGCGGTGTAAAACCGTTCAAACACATGGGCGGCGTCCTCGGGCCGCGTATCCGGAGCGCCGTTGGAGAAGGCGGACGTCACATACCGCCCCTCCCGGCGCAGCTCCACCCGCAGGTAGCCGGAGCCGTGCTTCAGGGCGTTGGTGAGCAGATTGGAGAACACCCGGATCACCGCCCTCCGGTCCGCCCACACCGGAGGCAGTCCGTCCTCCAGCTCCACCTCCACCCGGATGCCCGCCGCCTCGAACTGCTCATAGGCCGCCGC
>CAZUWQ010000036.1:0-7650 GCA_964624195.1 uncultured Oscillospiraceae bacterium
GAGGATGATTTAATGGATAAAGAACTACGGAACGAACTCAATACTGCCTATTACCGTTTGGAAATGAAACAAGCAGAAATCGTCCACGCCTTGTTTCACAGAATATTTGAATTGGGATCAGGTTGGTATAACGGACACTATCACAAGGGTGACAACGATAGTTGGATGAGAGAATCGTACCCTATTCCGGTGATCGGTGTAAAAGGTTTTTGTGACATTGAGATTCAGTTTGATAAAATCTCCATATCTACAAAGCTGAAACGAAACACAGCTCTGGCATATTCTTTTGAAAAGTTTGCCGGATATGAATTTGAGGCATACGGCGTGGAGGATTATCTTTCGGACTTCTATCACCAAGGACAGACAATACAGGAAATGAAAGATAACATCTGTGCTTGTGATGAAAAGGAAATCGGTTTTTCTTTCATATTTCCGTTTGAGATTGAAGGTAAGCAGATTTTTGAATTTGTAAAATTGCTTCGCCGTGAAGGTTTTTACTATTGATACGACTATATAGGCAGAATGTAAACAATATATGAAATCTGTCTGAGCCGATTGACGAACGGACCGGCACACGCTATAATGCCTAACATAGTTAGCAAATGTGAGGAGGAAGATCTTATGCGCCACCGGGATGAAGCGGCGGCCCTTTTGCGTGAGATATGCGACTGCTCTCCGGAAGGTTTTTTCCGCCAGATCGACAAGTCCCGACAGGGGATCGACTTTACCCTGGCGTTTTTGGTGAAGGCGGACGGCAGGGTGACCTCCGGGACCATCGCCAGGGAGCTGAACGTCAGTACGGCGCGGATCGCGGTGATCCTCAACAAGATGGAGAAGAACAAGCTCGTCATCCGGCGCACGTCCGCGGAGGACGCGCGCCGGACCATCGTTGAGATCACCCCGGAGGGGATCGCCCGCGCCGAAGAGCTCAGGGAGCAGAGCCTTGAAAAACTGGACCTGCTCCTTGACCGGGTGGGAGTGGAGGATCTGAGAGAGTTTATCCGCATCTCCCAAAAAATCAAAAGCGCGCTGGAGAAATGAGCGGGGCCCCTGCCGGGCGCCCCGCGGTCTGACGCTCAAATTGCTAACCGAGTTAGAAAATCAGGAAGGGATAGTTTGCCATGGTCAGATTGTTTCGGAATCTAAAGAAGCGGGATCTGCTGTATATCCTGCTGATCCTTGCGCTGGTGGTCTTTGAGGTGTGGCTGGACTTGACGATGCCGGACTATACCGCAAAGCTGAGCGAGTCGGTGACGGGCGGGAGCGTCTCCATGCATGACGTCCTCACCAACGGCGGCATGATGCTGCTGTGCGCCCTGGGCAGTATGCTTGCCGCCGGCTTCAGCGGCCTGCTGGCCGCGATGGTGGCGGCGAATTTCTCCAAGACTCTGCGGTATAAGCTGTTTGGGAAGGTGACCAGTTTCTCCGACGCCGAGATGAACCGCTTTTCCACGCCAAGCCTGATCACCAGAACGACCAATGATGTGGTGCAGCTCCAGATGTTTATGGCGATGGGGCTCAAGGTCGTGCTCAAGGCCCCCATCCTCGCGGTTTGGGCCATCTGCAAGATCTCCGCCACCAATGTGCAGTGGACGACCGCCGTATTGATCACCGTTGTGATCCTGGTGGCGACGATCTGCATCCTGGTGGCCGTCTGTTACCCCAAGTTCCGGAAGGTGCAGAAGCTGACGGATGACCTGAACAATGTGACAAGGGAGAACATCTCCGGTGTGCGCGTCATCCGGGCGTTCAACGCGGAGGACTATCAGGATCAGCGCTTCGGCAGGGTCAACGACGAGGTGACCCGGAACCAGTTGTTCACCGCCCGTTCGATGGGCATCCTCATGCCGGTCATGTTCCTGTGCATGAACGGCCTGTCCCTGGCCATCTACTGGATCGGCGCCTACCTTATCAACGGCGCCGCGTCCATCCCGGAAAAGGTCACGCTGATCGGAAACATGACCGCCTTTACACAGTACGCGCTGCAGGTGGTCATGGCGTTTATGCTCCTGGTCGCGATTTTGATACTGCTGCCCCGGGTCATGGTCTCCGCGAAGCGGGTCCAGGAGGTTTTGGATACCGACCCGTCGATCCGCTTTGAGGGGAAAGGCGAGGAGAATGCCAGGGTATCCGGTGAACTGGAGTTCAGGAACGTCTCCTTTACCTACGGCGAGGGCGAAGCGGGGCTGGAGGATATCTCCTTCAAAGTGAAAAAGGGGGAGACGCTGGCAATCATCGGCGCGACCGGCTCCGGAAAGACGACCCTGGTCGATCTGATCCCCCGGTTTTACGACGTCACCGGCGGGCAGATCCTGCTGGACGGCGTGGATATCAGGGAATACAGCAAGGAGGCCCTGGGAGCCCGCGTCTCCATCGCGCCGCAGAAGGCGGTCCTGTTCAAGGGCGACGTGAAATCCAATGTCACATACGGCAGCAAGGAGGAGGTCAGCGACGACGACCCGAGGCTCCGGCAGGCCCTTGCCATTGCCAGGGCGGATTTTGTGGACGAGCTGCAGGACGGCATCCACGCGCCCGTCGCGCAGGGCGGCACCAACTTTTCCGGCGGCCAGAAGCAGCGCCTTTCAATTGCCCGCGCGATCTATAAGGACGCGGAGATCGTGATCTTTGACGACACCTTTTCGGCGCTGGACTATAAGACGGATATGCTGGTGCGGAAGGGGCTGAAGGAGCAGCTTGCGGACACGACGGTGATCCTTGTGGCCCAGCGCATCGGGACCATCAAGCAGGCCGACAGGATCATCGTGCTGGAGGACGGCAGGATCGCCGGGATGGGAAAGCATGAGGAGCTTTTGCGGACCTGTCCGCTCTACAAGGAGATCGCGCTGTCGCAGCTTTCAAAGGAGGAACTCTGATATGCCGGGACCCATGACGCGGAGGAACAAGCCCCAGACAAGGGAAAAGCTGGACCTCAGATCCCTTGGAAAAATATTTGTCTATTGTAAACGGTACCTGCCCGCCTTTGCCATTGCCATTATCTTCGCCGTCTGCGGCGCCTATACGTCGATCATCGGGCCGGACAGGATCAGCGCGATGATAGATCTGATCACCGGCGGCATCATGACCGGCATCGACATGGAGGCGGTGGCCGGCGCTGCCGCAACGCTGGTCATCATCTATGCGGTCGGCGCCGTTCTGAGCTATGGACAGCAGTTTATCACCACCACGATCACCCAAAAGACGGCCAAGCGGCTGCGGGGCGATATCGATGAGAAGCTCAACCGGCTGCCGCTGCGGTATTTTGACCAGGCCACCAAGGGCGATCTGCTGTCCCGTGTGACCAACGATGTGGACACCATCGGGCAGACGCTGGGCTCCAGCGTGGCGAACCTGGTCAGCTCGCTGGCCCTGTTCGTGGGCGTGATATTTATGATGTTCCGCTCCAACTGGGTGCTGGCGCTGACCACGATCCTGTCCTCGCTGGTCGGCTTCATCGCCATGGCGGTCATCGTCGGCCGGTCACAGAAATATTTTGACCGCAAGCAGACCTGTCTCGGCATCATGAACGGGCAGATCGAGGAGGTCTATACCAATCATAACATCGTCAACGCCTTCGGCGGCAAGGAGAACGAGGTCAAGCGGTTTGACCGGACCAACGACGAGATGTACGACTGCAACTGGAAGTCTCAGTTTATGTCGGGGTTGATGCAGCCCATCATGATGTTCGTGGGCAATCTGTCCTATGTGCTGATCTTCGTGGTGGGCGTGGCGTTTATCGTCAACGGGAACGACCTGGTCACGCTGGGCACGCTGATCTCCTTTGTGATGTACTCCAAGCTGTTCTCCCAGCCGTTGTCCACCTTTGCGCAGTCCATGACGTCCTTCCAGCAGGCGTCCGCCGCGTCCCGCCGGGTGTTTGAGGTGCTGGAGGCGGAGGAGATGCCGGATGAATCCGCCAAGACCGCCGCGCTGAAAAATGTGGAGGGCAACGTGGAGTTCCGAAATGTGCATTTCGGCTATGATGAGGATAAGCCGATCATCCACGATTTCTCTGCCAGTCTGAAAAAGGGCCAGAAGGTGGCCATCGTCGGTCCCACGGGCGCGGGGAAGACCACGCTTGTCAACCTTCTGATGCGTTTTTACGATGTGCAGAGCGGCGATATCCTGGTGGACGGCGTATCGGTAGGCGATATGAAGCGGGAGGATGTGCACGACCTGTTTGATATGATCCTGCAGGACACCTGGCTGTTTGAGGGGACGGTCCGTGAAAACCTTGTCTATAACAAGGAAGGCGTGACGGACGAGCAGTTGGACCGGGTGTGCGACGCCGTGGGGCTGCGCCATTTTATCCGCACGCTTCCAAAGGGCTACGACACGGTGCTGAACGAATCGGTCAGCCTGTCGGAGGGCCAGAAGCAGCAGCTGACCATCGCCCGCGCTATGGTCAAGGACGCCCCGCTGCTGATCCTGGACGAGGCGACCTCCTCTGTGGATACCCGGACAGAGCTTGTCATTCAGGATGCCATGGATCGGCTGACAGAGGATCGCACGTCCTTTGTCATCGCGCACCGCCTGTCCACCATCCGCAACGCCGACGTGATCCTGGTGATGCGGGACGGCGACATTGTGGAGCAGGGTGACCACGAGACCCTGCTGAAAAAGAACGGCTTTTATGCGGAGCTCTACAACTCGCAGTTCGAGGATGTAGGGGGCGCGGCGTAGACCGCGAAAAAGCTCCCGGCTGTCCGATCTTGGGACAGCCGGGAGCTTTTTTTAACGATATCGGTCCAGCTCACCGCAGCACCGCGCCGCAGTCGGACTCCAGGGCGGCCAGGATGGACTTGACGTCCTCGTCCGCCTCCTCGCCGGTGAGGGAGCGGTCATCGGAGCGGAGGACCAGGCTGAAGGCCACGGACTTCTTGCCCTCGGGGATGCCCTTGCCCCGGTAGACGTCAAACAGGTCGAACTCCTTCAAAAGGCCCTTGGCGCCCCGGCGGATAGCGGTCTCCAGGGCGCCCACGGTGACGGCCTCATCGCAGACTACGGCGATGTCCCGGGAAACGCTGGGGAACCTGGGCAGGGGGACGTACTCCGGGTCGGCGCCCTTGACCTGCAGCAGCTTGTCAAAGGACAGCTCCGCGCAGTACAGCTCCCCGTCCACGCCGAAGCTCCTGGCCACCAGCGGGTGGATCTGGCCCAGGAGACCCAGGCACTCATCCCCGCTCCAGACCCTGGCACAGCGGCCGGGGTGGTAGGACCAGGCCTGGTCCTCCGGCGCCTCAAAGCGGACATTATCGGCCCTGAGATCCCGCAGGATGGCCTCTACCGCGCCCTTGAGGGCGTAGAAGTCCATATCCGATCCGTAGGCGCCCAGAGTGAGCCGCTTGCTCTCCACCGCCAGGCCGTCCTCACCGCCGGGGAGATAGACCTTGCCCAGCTCGTACAGCCGGACGTCTTTGTTGCGGTAGTTGTAATTGCGGACCAGGATGTCCAGCATGGAGGGCAGGGTGGTGGTGCGCATGATGGAGGTGTCCTCGCCCAGGGGGTTCAAGATCTTGAACGACTTGCGGCCGGGGTGGTCCGCGGGCCAGTTGAGCTTGTCATACCAGGTGGGGCTGATGAAGGAATAGGTGATGATCTCATCATAGCCGCAGGCCCGGCAGAGGCTGCCCAGGCGCTGCTCCAGCAGCTGGGCCTTGCTGTAGCCGCCCAGGGTGGTCTGGCCCTTCATCAGGGTGGTGGGGATGTTGTTGTAGCCGTGGTACCGGGCCACCTCCTCGGCCAGGTCGGCCATCTCCTTCACGTCGCCCCGCCAGGAGGGGACGGTGACCTGATCGCCGTCCACCTGGAAGTCCAGCTTTTTCAAAATGCGGACCATCTCGTCCGTGGATACA
Source organism: uncultured Oscillospiraceae bacterium (assembly GCA_964624195.1). Taxonomy (GTDB): domain Bacteria; phylum Bacillota; class Clostridia; order Oscillospirales; family Oscillospiraceae; genus Enterenecus. The sequence continues at coordinate 5,853 of CAZUWQ010000036.1, forward strand.
TCGGTGCCCAGCAGGGCGTTGATCCGGTCGGGCTCCAGCTTCAACACGGTGGGCTGTGGGACGTGGTTCAGAATGTCGATGACGCCGTCCAGCACCTCGCCTGCCCCCAGCAGCTCCACCAGCTCGCAGGCGCGGTCGACGGCGGGCAGGGTGTTCAGGGGGTCCAGACCCTTTTCAAATTTGGCGCTGGCCTCCGTCCGCATCCCCAGGGCCAGGGCCCCCTTGCGGATGCAGGCGCCGTCAAAGCAGGCGGACTCAAAGACCACATCGGTGGTGTCGTCCACGATCTCGCTGTTCATGCCGCCCATGATGCCCGCCAGGCCCACGGCCCGGGTCTCGTCGGCGATGACCAGGTGGCCGGCATTGAGGGTGTGCTCTTTGCCGTCCAGGGTGGTGAGGACCTCGCCCTCTCTGGCCCGGCGGACGATGATCCTGCCGCCCTGGACATAGCGGTAATCAAAGGCGTGCATGGGCTGGCCGTACTCCAGCATGACATAGTTGGTGATGTCCACGATGTTGTTGATGGGCCGCACGCCCATGGCCCGCAGCCGCTCCCGCATCCACTTGGGGGAGGGGCCGATCTTTACATTGCGCACCATCCGGGCGGTGTACCGGGGAACCAGGTCGGCGGCGGGAGTCTCCACATCCAGCAGCTCAGAGAGGACGCCCTTGGCCCCGCCCTTTACCACCGGCTGGTGGAGGGCGAGGGGCAGATCAAAGGTGGCGGCGGCTTCCCGGGCCAGGCCGATGACGGACAGGCAGTCGGGCCGGTTGGGGGTGATCTCGAACTCCACCACATGGTCGTCCAGGCCCACGGCGGCGCGGATGTCGTCACCGGGCTTGCAGCCGTCCAGCTCCGGGTCGTCGGACAGGATCCAGATGCCGTCCTCGCGGGCGGCGGGGAAGTCCCGCTGGTCCAGGCCCAGCTCCTTGAAGGAGCAGAGCATTCCGTTGGACACCTCGCCCCGCAGCTTGCCCTTCTCGATCTTCACGCCGCCGGGGAGGGTGGACCTGTGCTTGGCCACGGGGACCAGATCGCCCGCCTTCACGTTCTGAGCGCCGGTGACGATCTGGATGGGGGCGCCCTCGCCCACATCCACCTGGCAGACCCACATATGGTCGGAATTGGTGTGGCGGGTCAGGGACAGCACCCTGCCCACCACCACGTTGTGGATATCCGCCCCCAGGTCGGTGGTGGTCTCCACCTTGGAGCCGGACAGGGTCATGGCCTTGTCAAATTCCTTGTCGGAGGCGGTCACAGCGACGAACTCATTGAGCCATTTTCTTGATAAATCCATTGTTCCCACACTCCTCTCTCAGAATTGCTCCAGGAACCGGACGTCGTTTTCAAAGATGAGCCGCAGGTCAGCGATCTTGAACCGGCGCATGGCGGTGCGCTCCAGTCCCATGCCGAAGGCCCAGCCGGACCACTGTTCCGGGTCGATGCCGGCCATGCGCAGCACGTTGGGGTGGATCATACCCGCGCCCAGCAGCTCGATCCAGCCCTCTCCCTTGCAGGTGGGGCAGCCGGCGCCGCCGCACTTGTGGCACTGCACGTCCATCTCGCAGGACGGCTCGGTGAAAGGGAAGTGGTGGGGACGGAAGCGGGTGACGGTGTTCGGGCCGTACAGCCGCTTGACCACCGTGTTCAGCGTGCCCTTCAGGTCCGCCATGGTGACGCCCTTATCGATGACCATGCCCTCCACCTGATGGAACATGGGGGAGTGGGTGGCGTCTACCTCATCCTTGCGGTAGACCCGGCCGGGGGCGATGATGCGGATGGGCAGCTCCATGGTGT
>CAZUWQ010000037.1:0-7596 GCA_964624195.1 uncultured Oscillospiraceae bacterium
GCCCTGCGATATTTCAACGCCTGCGGCGCCCACCCCTCCGGCGCCATTGGCGAGGCCCACGACCCGGAGACCCACCTGATCCCCCTGATCCTCCAGGTGCCCAACGGCCGGCGGGAGCATATCACCGTCTTCGGCGGCGACTATCCCACCAGGGACGGCACCTGCGTCCGGGACTATATCCACGTTACCGACCTGGCCCAGGCCCATATTCTGGCGCTGGACTATCTGCTCTCCGGCGGGGAAAACGATGTGTTCAACCTGGGCAACGGCGTGGGCTTTACCGTCAATGAGGTCATCGAGGTGGCCCGCGCCGTCACCGGACACCCCATCCCCGCCCGGATGGCCCCCCGCCGTGCGGGCGACCCGGCCCAGCTCATCGCCTCCTCAGACAAGGCCAAGGCCGTGCTGGGCTGGGATCCCCAATACGACAGCCTGGACACCATCGTGTCCACCGCCTGGACCTGGCACAAAAACCATCCCGAGGGGTACGGCCATGAATAAGCGCGCGGCCGCGGCTCTTTCGTCCGGGCTTCAACCTTATACGAGGAGCTGATCCTATGCGTCCCGAGCTGATCCTGGAGCTGGTAGGCTATTTTGCCTCCGCCCTGGTGCTGGTCTCCCTGCTGATGACCTCGGTGGTGAAGCTGCGCGTCCTGAACGGCGTGGGCGCGCTGATCTTCGCCATTTACGCTCTGCTGATCCACTCCTATCCCACCGCCGTGATGAACTTCTGCCTGGTGGTCATCGACCTGTGGTTCCTGATAAAGGTGCTGAAGGCCAGGACCCTGTTCAGCATCCAGCCCTGCCGGCTGGACGAGGGAGCCGTCCGGCACTTCCTCCACTTCTATCAGGACGACATCCAGGCCCAGTTTCCCGGCCTTGACCTCTCCGGTTTGTCCGGCGGCGCCTGCTTCCTGGTGTACGCCGACGCCGCGCCGGTGGGCATCCTGGTGGGGGACCAGAGCGGCAGCACCGTCACCGTCGCCCTGGATTACAGCGTTCCCTCCCACCGGGACTGCTCCGTGGGCAAATTTCTCTACGGACACCTTCCCGCCTTCGGCGTCACCGAGCTGCGCGCCCTGCCCAGCACCGGCCGCCACGATCAGTATCTGCGGTCCATGGGCTTCTCGGAGCAAAACGGCGTCTATCTCCGCCAACTGCCGTAAGCGGACCCCATATACAGCCAAAAGCGGCCCCGCCCCCCGGTCATTGCCGGGGAGCGGGGCCGCCTCAGTCCGTCAAAGGGCCCGCGCCTCCGCAGGCCGCGGCATCCCCGAGGCGCCGCCTCTCTTTGTCTCACATTTTATCAGTCCGCCAAAAAAACGCGGGGCTTTCCCCCCGGTTCGCATTGATTTTGACCATTGCCAGCCGGTCCACGCAATGCTATAATATTCATTATTATGTAAAGAAAGGGAGAATCAGGCGTGATATTCGGCAAGCACTTCAACCGTTACTATCTGAAGTACGCCCTCCCCCTGCTGTTAGGACTGGCGGCGCTGATCCTGGTGGACTACCTCCAGCTCATCATCCCCAACCTGTATCAGCAGGTGGTCAACGGCGTCAACTACGGTCAGGTGACGGTAGACGGGCAGACCTTCATCTTTGATATGGACTATCTGCTGGACCACATCTGCCTGCCTATGGTGGGCATCGTCCTGGCCATGGTGTCAGGGCGCTTTTTATGGCGTATCTGCTTCTTCGGCTCCGCCATCAAGGTGGAGCGGGACCTGCGGGACGAGATGTTCCGCCACTGCAAGGACCTGTCCCAGCAGTACTACCAGCTCAACAAGGTGGGCAACCTCATGAGCCTGTTCACCAACGATCTGGAGACCGTGCAGGACTGCTTCGGCTCCGGCGTGCTCATGTTTTTTGACGCCTTGATGCTGGGGGTGCTGGCTATCATAAAAATGTGGCGCATGGACCGGCTGCTCACCTGCCTTTCTCTGATCCCCATGGCCCTGCTGCTGGCGGCGGCCACCATCATCGGCAAGTACATGATGCGCAAATGGGACACCCGTCAGGCCGCTTTCTCCAAGCTGTCCGACTTCTCCCAGGAGAGCTTTTCCGGCATCGCCGTCATCAAGGCCTTTGTGAAGGAAGCCAAAGAGCTCATGGCCTTCCAGTCCCTGAACCGGGAGAACGAGGACGCCAACGTGGACTACACCCGCAGCTCGGTGCTGCTGAGGATCGTGGTCACCCTGTTTGTGGAGTCGGTGATCTGCGTCATCCTGGGTTACGGCGGCTGGCTGGTCTATCAGGGCCGGTTCAACGCCGGACAGCTGGTGGAGTTCATCGGCTACTTCAACGCCATCGTATGGCCCATCACGGCGGTCTCCGAGCTCATCGACATGACCTCACGGGGCAAGGCCTCCCTCAAGCGCATCAGCCAGCTGCTGGACGCGCCTCAGGACGTGGCGGACCGCGGGGACGTGGCGGAGCTGGACCATATCAAGGGCGGCGTCCGCTTCCAGGACCTCACCTTCCGCTACCCCGATGGGGAATATGACGTGCTCCAGGACGTGAGCTTCACCATCCAGCCCGGCGAGAACGTGGGGCTGGTGGGAAAGACCGGCGCGGGCAAGACCACCCTGGTAGACCTGATCCTGCGTACCTACAACGTGCCGGACGGCACCATCTTCATCGACGGGTATGACGTGAACCGGGTCCCCATCCGCCAGGTCAGGGAGGCCTGTGCCTATGTCCCCCAGGACAACTTCCTGTTCGGTGATACCATCGCCCACAATATCGCCTTCGGCGTGGATGACTACACCCCGGAGCAGGTCAAATGGGCGGCGGATATGGCCGACGTGGCGGAGGACATCGGGGAATTCACCGATGGTTATGATACCATACTGGGCGAGCGGGGCGTCACCGTATCCGGCGGGCAGAAGCAGCGCATCTCCATCGCCCGCGCTCTTCTGAAAAACGCCCCCATCCTGATCCTGGATGACTCCGTTTCCGCCGTGGACACCAAGACGGAGAAGCGCATCCTGGAAAACCTGCGCGAGGCGCGTGCGGGCCGCACCACCATACTCATCGCCCACCGCATCTCCACCATCGAGGCCATGGACAAGATCCTTTTCCTGGACCAGGGACGGCTGACCGCCGTGGGCACCCACCAGGAGCTGTACGACACCTGCCCGGACTACCGCAAGATGGTGGACCTGCAAAGGCTGGAAGACGAAGGGGGGCTGGACTGATGCGCGCGTATCTCCCCCTCCTGCTGGCCGGCGCCGTGGTGGGCGTCTTTACTCTGGCCTTTTTGGTGGCCTATCTCTGGCTGAAAAAGAAAAAAGAGGTGGTCACCTTTGACCGGCACATGAGCGACGGCGAGCTGACCCGCCGCCTGTTGGCCTACGCCAAGCCCTATTGGAAGCAATTCCTGCTGGTGCTGCTGGTCATGCTGCTGTCCATCGCCTATGAGCTGGCCTCCCCTCTGATCGTGGGATATATTGAGGAACTGGTCACGGCGGAGTTCGCCATGCGTTCGCTGCTCGCCGCCGTGGCGGTGTACGCCGGGGTGCTGGTGGTGTCCATGATCAGCACCTATTTTCAGTCCATCATCCTGCAAAAGGTGGGCCAGAAGATCCTGTCCACGCTGCGGCTGGACGTGTTCACCCACATTGAGTCCCTGTCCCACGCTCAACTCAACGATATGCCCGTGGGCAAGCTGGTCACCCGCGTCACCAACGACACCAACGCCATCTCCATGATGTTCACCAACCTGCTGGTCCAGCTGCTGAAGAACATCTTCATCATCCTGGGCGTGCTGCTGGCCATGCTGATGCTGAACTATGTCCTCACTCTCATGGTGCTGTGCTTCGTCCCCTTCGTGGTGCTGTTCACCATCATCTTCCGCGTCTTTGCCCGAAAGGTATACCGCAAGGTGAAGGACGGCACCACCGACATCAACACCTATCTGTCCGAAAACCTCTCCGGCATCAAGGTCACCCAGATCTTCAACCAGGAGGAGCGGAAGATGCGGGAGTTCCTGGACAAGAGCGACACCCTCAAGCGGGCCAAGCAGCGGCAGATCTTCGTGTTTGCCATTTTCCGGCCCATGGTGTATATGCTCTATATCCTGTCGGTGATGTGCCTGCTGTACCTGGGCGGCAAGGGCTATATCCAGAACATCTCCTTCCTGGGCCAGACCATCACCAGCGGCACCATCGTCACCTTCTATATGTATATCTCCCGGTTTTACAATCCCATCCAGACCCTGGCCGAGCAGTTCAATATGCTCCAGTCCGCCTTCGCCTCCGCCGAGAAGATCTTCACCATTCTGGACATCGCCCCCACCGTCGTGGACGAGCCGGACGCGGTGGAGCTGGACCACATCGACGGGGAGATCGAGTTCCGGGACGTGTGGTTTGCCTATAACCCCGGCGAATGGGTGCTCAAGGGCGTGTCCTTCCATGTGGAACCCCGGCAGACGGTGGCCTTTGTGGGTTCCACCGGCTCCGGCAAGTCCACCATCCTGTCCCTGATCTGCCGCAACTACGACATCCAGAAGGGCCAGATCCTGATCGACGGCATGGACATCCGCAAGATCAAGCTGTCCTCCCTCCGCCGCCATTTCGGCCAGATGCTCCAGGACGTGTTCCTGTTCTCCGGCACCATCCGCAGCAACATCGTGCTCCGGGAGGACTGCTGGAGCGACGAGGAGATCATGCAGACCTGCCGCTACGTCAACGCCGACTCCTTCATCGACCATCTGGACCTGGGCCTGGACGAGCCTGTGCGGGAGCGGGGAAACAACTTCTCCGCCGGCCAGCGCCAGCTGCTGTCCTTCGCCCGCACCATCATCCACAAGCCGTCGGTGATGATCCTGGACGAGGCCACCGCCAACATCGACACGGAGACCGAACTGCTGATCCAGGACTCTCTGGAGAAGATGCGCAACATCGGCACCATGCTCATCGTGGCCCACCGCCTGTCCACCATCCAGCACGCGGACAACATCATCCTGCTGGCCCACGGCCAGATCCTCGAGCAGGGCACCCACCAGGAGCTGCTCCACGCCAAGGGCCGGTACTACCAGCTCTACACTCTCCAGTACCACAAGGAACAGCTGCAAAAATAGCGCGCGTTGGTTTGCGCGTGAATGGAGAGGCGGCGAAGCAGGGCGGAAAGCGACGGGTACAGGCAGCGTGCCAGATTCTGTTCCTTACGCAGCCGTTTGCCTTCTCTGACAGGCTGACAAAAAAAGCAGCGCCGCGGCGCTGCTTTTTTTGCCTCGATATTCACGCCCCGGCCAGCCGCCCCAGCTCTTCCTGCTCCAGCTCCCGGTAGGCCACCTTGCCCACCAGGGTCTTGGGCAGCTCCGCCCGAAACTCGATGTCGTAGGGCAGAGCGTATTTGGCGATGTGCTTCCGGGCGTAGGCCATCAGGATGCTTTTGGTCTCCTCACCGGCCTGTACGCCGGGCTTGAGCATGATGAACGCCTTCACCTTCTGCATTTTCAGCTCGTCGGGCACCCCGATGACGCAGCTCATCTGCACCAGCTCGTGGGCGTCAAATATATTCTCAAGCTGAGAGGGATACACATTGTACCCGCTGGTGACGATCATCCGCTTGATGCGCTGCTTGAAGTACACGAAGCCGTCCTCATCCATCACGCCCAGATCGCCGGTGTGGACCCAGAGAAGCCCGTCATCGTGGACCTGGAGGGTCTTGGCGTTTTCCTCCGGGTGGTTCAGATAGCCCTTCATCACCGTGGGACCGGACAGGCAGATCTCCCCCTCCTGGCCGTAGGGCACCTCGCGCTGGGTCCCCGGCTTGACGATTTTATAATAGGTGTCCGGGAAGGGAATGCCGATGGACCCCTCCCTGGACTGGTGGTAAGGCGTGAGGCAGGAGGCGGTGACGCACTCGGTGAGGCCGTAGCCCTCCCGCACCTGGATGGTGGCGTGGTGGTCAAACAGGAACCTGTCAAACCGCTTTTTCAGCTCCACCGACAGGGAGTCGCCCCCGGAGTATACCCCCTTCAGGCAGGACAGGTCGGCGTTTTTCATGGATGGCAGCCGCAGCAGCGCCTCGTACAGCGTGGGCACCCCGGCGATGAGATTACAGCGGTATTTCAGCAGCAGCTTGGCGTAGCTGTCCGCCGTGAACCGGGGCACCAGGATGCAGCAGCCGCCGTTGACCAGCATGGTGTGGATGGACACGCCCAGGCCGAAGCCATGGAAGACGGGCATGACGGCCAGCATTTTGTCCCCCGGCCGGAACATGGGGTTGGTGGCCACCACCTGGGCGCCCAGGGCGTTGAAGTTCAGGTTGGTGAGCTGGATGCCCTTGGTGACGCCGGTGGTGCCGCCGGAGTAGAGGATGACCGCCACGTCGTCCGCCTCCTTCTCCGTCCGATACCGCCAGTGGTAGCCCAGCCCCCGGCGCATGAACTCCCGCCAGCGCAGGATAGGGGCGTCCTTGGGGATCTTCTGGAGCTTCCGGCCCTCGGTGAGCATATAGCCCGCCTTGATGGGCTGGGAGAGGGCGTCCTTAATGGATGCCAGAATGATGTTGTCCAGCTCCACATTCTGCCGGATGGCCTCAAACTTGTGATAAAACTGATCCAGGGTGACGGCGAAGATGGAGCCGGACTCCTTGAGGTAGAACTCGATCTCCTTCTCGCTGGACAGGGGGTGGATCATGTTGGCGACGGCGCCCACCAGATTGATGGCGTAAAATATGGTCACCGCCTGGGGGCAGTTGGGCAGGGCCACAGTGATCCGGTCGCCGGGGCGCACCCCGATGGCCTTCAGCGCCCGGGCGCACAGGTCGATCTCCCGCACCATGGCCCGGTAACTGGTCCTCCGGCCCATAAAGATATAGGCGGTATAGTCCGGATACTGTCTGGCGCACCGCTCCACGGCCTCATACAGCGTGCCGTCCGGGTAGTCCAGATGTGCCGGCACCTCGCCCCGGAATGACAACCAGGGCGCCTTTACAGCAGAGCTCTTTTTAGCGTTCAACGGCGATCTCCTCCTTCAGGGGCCGGTCCAGCAGCTCCGGGTTGGACAGCAGGTACTGCACGATCCGCCACGAGCGGCCAAAATAGAAGCCGTCGGCGATGCGCTCGTCCAGCGTGACGCCTACATCCACGATGTCCCGCGTCTGGCGGGAGCCGTCCCGCTGAAGCACCTCTTCCTTATGGATGGTCCCAATGGCGACCATAATGGAGTTGGTGCCGTAATTGTTCAGATGGTGGTACACCGCCGGGCACCGGATGGAGCCCAGGTTGGTGAGAAATACCGTGGAAAAGTTGGGGTCGCCGTCGCTGAGAAAGCGGGGCACCTTTCCGAAAAAGTCCAGCGTTCGCACCAGCCACATAAGGAGCATGACAACAGGTCTGGGCAGCCGGCCGACGGCATCCATGGTGCTGTCCAGCCCCTGGCGTTCCCGGCTCCGCACGGTGCGCACCCCGCCCGCCACCTTCCGGGTCACCTCCGTCAGCGTCCAGTCATCCCGGACGGCGGTGACCATCAGGGCCTCCTCGCTGTGGTCCTCGAACCGGCGCTTGACCACAAACCCCATGGTGATCTCGTCCCGCTGGTACACCCTGCGGCCGGATATATAGCGATTGAGCAGAGGGCGCAG
>CAZUWQ010000038.1:0-7499 GCA_964624195.1 uncultured Oscillospiraceae bacterium
ATCCAGCACATTCTCTACCGAGTCCGCCCCCTCGATGCACACGCCCCGGTGCCGGAAGGAAGCTTTTTTTTGATAGCAGGCGGGCAGCGCCCCGGCGGAGACGGATGGGACGACCTCACAGCGCTTGCCCGGCCCCAAAAATCGGCAGCCCAGGCTTCGGAGATAGTCATAGACGCCCAGAAGCACGCTGCGGTCGTTGCGCCCGGAGATCTCTCCGCCCTTCGGCCCCATCCGGATGGAAAAGCCGTCCGTCTCGTCCTGCCCGGACACGGTGAGCCGGATGGAAGCCTCCGTATCCGGCGGCAGCATACGGTCCAGGTAATCCTTCAGCTCGGCAGCGGCAAAGGTCATGGGCGCGGAGTCCGCGGAGCAGTTGACATGGACAGGCATGGACCTTTCCTCCCTTTTAAAAATGGACCCGATGGAATGGATTCCACCGGGTCCATCCAGGGTATAATGGGCAAGAAGCGAAGATCAGAGCCCTTGGAGAGCTTCCTCCATGACGTCAAACAGGACGAAGTCGCTCACGTCATCCTTGGCCTCTTCCTCCGTGATGTTTCCACCCTTGACCATGTCGTTCTGCATACCGATGTAGTAGCCCTCAACAGTGCCGTCGTTGATGCCGGCCTGCAGATCGGCGATGTTGAACCAATGGGCGTCGCCCACCTGCATCAGGTTGGCGTCCAGGCTGGTCTTGGTCTGGTCGGCGCAGTACTGGGCCACGGTCTCATAATTCTCCTCCTGAGCACCCCAGTCCATGCCCTTGTACAGAGCGCGGCTGAAGCGCACCAGAGTGTCGTGGTTCGTTTCGGCGTAGTCGGGCAGGCAGATCCAGCTGGAAATATTGGTGGAGCCGTCGGCAAACTCGATCTCATAGGAGCCTTCTACCTGCTGGAGGATCTGTCCGGAGTAGGGGTTCCAGCAGATGGCGGCGTCGATGGAGCCGGACACGGCGGCGGGGACGATATTGTCAATGGACAGGCTCATGGCATTGACGTCGTCCTCAGTCAGGCCGGCCACAGTCAAGGCGTTGATAAAGGTGGTCTCAGAGGAGGAACCGGCGTTGTAGGCGATGGTCTTGCCTGCCAGGTCGGCTACAGACTCAATGCCGCTGTCGGGCATACAGACCACCTTGTCCACGGTGTGGACAGAGCTGGGGGCGAAGATGACGGCGCTGCCCAGGATGCACAGGCGGTGAGCGCCCTTGCCAATATAGGCCAGGTCAATGGAGCCGCCCTCCATAGCCGCGATCTCGGAGGGGCCGTCGGAGAACTCGGTCAGCTCGATGGTGATGCCTTCCTCCTCGAAGAAGCCCTGCTCAATGGCGGACAGGACGCCCCACAGCGAGGCATAGTTGGGCATATAGCCAATGCGCAGGGTAATGGGTTCAACAGTGGGCTCTTTGGACTCCTCAACAGGCTGCGATCCCTCAACGGTCTCGGACTCAACGGGCGTGGATGTGACGGTGTTGCTGCTGCTGCAGGCGGCCAGGGCCATGACCATGACCAGTGCCAACAGCAGAGCGAGCAGTTTTTTCAGCTTCATTTCTTATCCTCCTAAAAAGTTTTGTAGGGCTACCTGTTATAGATACCGCTAAGCGGTCAGGCACGATTTATTTTCGGACCTCCAGATATTCCTTATAGACCTCGTTCCATATCTCGCTTTTCAGTTCCATAAAGCGCGGGTCGTTCTTGGTAGACTGATCCCTCGGATAGGGAATGTCGATGTCCACGATCTTCTTGATCCGCCCGGGGCGGGCAGACATGATGACCACGCGCTGCGCCAGCAGGACGGCCTCATCCACATCATGAGTGATGAAGAAGCAGGTCTTCTGCTCCTCCTCCCAGGTCTTGAGCAGCTCCTCCTGAAGCTGGGCGCGGGTCTGGGCATCCAAAGCGCCGAAGGGTTCGTCCATGAGCAGCACCTCCGGGTCATTGGCATAGGCCCGGGCGATGGCTACGCGCTGCTTCATGCCGCCGGACAGCTCCTTGGGGAAGGAGTTCTCGAATTCCTCCAGGCCCACCATTTTGATGTACTTGCGGGCAATGGTCTCGCACTCCGCCTTGGGCAGCCGCTTCATCTGGGGGCCGAACATGACGTTCTGGAGAACAGTCTGCCAGGGGAACAGGGCGTACTGCTGGAACACCACGCCCCGTTTCACGTCGGTCCCATGGATCAGCTCCCCGTCCAGGTAGCACTCGCCGCTGGTGGCCTCATGCAGGCCGGCCAGGATGTTCAGCAGAGTGGATTTCCCGCAGCCGGAGGGGCCCACCACGCAGACAAACTCGTTTTCCATGATGTCCAGGTCGACGCCGTTGAGGGCCACCGTGGTGCCGTGGTCGCCGTGATATTCTTTCTTGACGTTCTTGATCTGGATCTTTACGCCTCTTCCCGCTTCTCCTGCCATGAGGTCAGCCTCCTTTCGATCACATTCACCAAGGTGTTGAGCAGTGTACCGATGATGCCGATGATAATGATGTAGCCCAGCATGGCGTCGGTCTCAAAGGTGGTTTTCAGCGTCATGATACGCATACCTAAGCCGGCCTGGGCGCCGGTGGACTCCGCCGCCAGCAGGGTGGTCAGGCCCGCGCTCAGGCCCAGGCGCACGGCGGTGAGAATGAAGGGCACCGTGGCGGGCAGGGTAATGCGGAAGAAGATATCCACATCGTTGGCGCCCAGCACCCGCGCGGCCTTGACCAGGGTGTTGTCGATGTTGCGGATGCCATGGAAGATGGTGATACACATGGTCATGAAGGTGCAGATCCAGATCAGCACCACCGAGGGGGCGCGGCCCACGCCCAGCATGATGACGATCAGGGGCGCGTAGGCCAGAGCCGGGATGTTGCGGATGAAGTTGATCCAGGGCTCAATGATCTTCCGCACCGGGGTATACCAGGCCATGAGGAACGCCACAGGCAGAGAGGTGACGAAGCCCAGGCCAAAGCCCATAGCCACGGAGATCAGGCTGCTTGCCAGGTCGCTCCACAGGGCCTTGCGCTCGATCATCGTCTTCAGTCCGCCCAGCACTGAGTCCCTGCCGCTGATAGAGAAGATGAAGGGGAAGCTCCGCCCCGTCTTCTTGCCGATGGACAAACAGTACAGCAGGGCCAACGCCGCCAAAAACGACAGGAGCAGCCAGCCCCGGTTGATCCACTTGGCCTGCTTCTCCGCCTTGGAAAGCGGCCTCTTTACATGCTTCACTTTGCTCATAAGACACCTTCCTTTTCACGTTTTTTTCGGGGCCAGGTCCCACGGCGTGTGGCCGTGTGCTCTTTCCCCGTATGCGCGTATGGTCAGATCTATCCGCCGCAGGGATGGCAGGGCGCCGAATCACGGGTGTGGCTGTTCTGAGCCGGGTCTTTCATGCACAAGTGGACCGCCGCCGTGGTAAAGGTGCGGGGAAGCGCGAGGATGTTGGGATCGGGGCCGACATATTTCTTTTTGGCGTCCTCCAGCGCTTCCTCGAAGGTGGCGCGGGTCTTCAGCCCCATGCTTCGGGCGATCCCGGGCTCCCGGGCTCCCACGATATAGATGGCGCTGGTGTGTTCCTCCGCCAGGTGCCCGCAGCTCATCATGGAGAAGCCGTGGAAGGGGTGAAAGGCGTTGGCAAAGCGGTACTTTCGGATATATTCCTCGTTGGTGGCGAAATATTCGCCGTACCGATTCATGTCCGGCAGGATATTCATGGAGTCGTGCTGGAACATCTCATACAGCTCCCGCAGATAGGGCCAGCGCTCCTCGTGGAACCAGCCGTCGCAGATGGAGCTGACGATGAAAACGCAGTGATCGGCCAGGATCCGCTTGTGGCGGATGACCTGGGCAGACAGAGCCTGCATCATCTGAATGGGGTTAGTCCCCATACCGTCGCCGTAATGGAAATTGGTGGGCATACCGAATACCACCACATCGTACTTCTTTTCCGCCCAGTGGACATAGGTGCGCTTATCGGCAGTCTTCCAGCTGACGGGCTGCATTTCCTTGGCCCAGCCGGAATTGATCTCGATCTGGCGGGACCTGGTGTCCAGCACCGCGTCACAACAGAAGAACTTTTTGCCCATTTTCTCCTCCATGAACATCCCCTGCTGATCGAACTTATGGCGCATCTCGCTGGAGGTGGACACAGGGACAAAATCAGGCCGGTGCATGATCTGCGGCACATGGTGCGCGGAGATGCTCCGCCAGTGGCTGATGCCGGTGGCGCAGTGCTTGTAGCCGCCGGAATAGCCGCCATAGGGGTTGCCCTGGGTGTGTCCGATGAGAATGGGGATATCCGCGTCGAAGACATACTTGTTCATGATGACATGATCGCCCTGGGCGGTATAGCCCAGGTCTACCAGGTGGTCGTAGTCCTCGCTGTCGTGGCTGGTGATCTGGCCGGAGGGATAGAACTCGTTGAACAGCTCCGGGCCAAGGATGGTCTTCATCTCAGCCACCGTGGCCCGGGGATGCAGGCCGTTGGAAAACAGGAGCAGGATGTCCTTTTTATCCACGCCGGCGGCATACAGCTCATCCAGGCAGGCCCGGATCGCTATTTTTCGATGGCTGGTAGGCTGATTGCCGCCCTTCACGATGTCCGGGATCACCAACACTGCCGTCTTTCCCGGCCCGGCCAGCTCCTTCAGAGGGGGCATCCCGATGGGGTTCCGGATGGACTCCAGGGTGGCGGCGTACAGGCTCTCCCAGTCCTGGGGCAGACAGGGAGGATCGGGGACGGTCTCGCCGGGGATGAACACATCGGTGCTGTCGGGCAGCTCCGCGCTCATCATGCCATGGCCATATTCAAAATCAAGCTTCACAGAGGTCCTCTCCTTTACGCGCCCAGGTACAGGCGAATGATCTCAAGATACTCCTCCGGATAGAAGCCGATCTCTCCCTGAAAGCGGGTCAGGGCGATCAGACCGCCATCGATCTCGGGAATGGATGCCAGCATAGGAGCGTTATCCGTCTTTAATCCGCCGCCGTAAACAACATCCATGCCGCCGGTGCGCTCCTTGACGAAGCGGGCGATCTTCTGAATATACGGCTTATCCGCCGGGGTCTTGCCGGGGCCGATGGACCACACGGGCTCATAGGCGATGACCGTGCGGCTCTTATCCACGCCGTCCAGGCCCACGTCCAGCTGCTCGCCCAGCACCTCCTGCCACCGCTCCTGCTCCTCATCGGTCTCTCCGATGCAGTACAGCACGGTCAGTCCGGACTCCTGGGCGCAGCGGATCTCCCGGTTCAACAGACGGTTGACGGCGGCGCTGTCGGCCACGCCCGCCTCGGCCAGGACGCCCTTCTTGTCACTGCGCTCCTCACAGTGGCCGATGAGCGTGGAGACGCAGCCCATGGCCTTCACAGCAGAGGCGGGGCGGTTGGTGGTAAGGGCCCCAAAATTGCCGCCTGCGGCGGTGTTCATCCGGTAGACGCCCTGACTGCCCAGCTTCACCGGGCTGTCCTCACAGAGGGCGGCCGCGGCGCCCAGCAGATGGGCCTCCGGCAGGTACTGCACGAATTCCACCTGGGCGGGATCATAGCGCTTCAGCGCCTCCTGGGTGCCGCGCACCACGGCAGCTCCCCAGTCCTGCATCGGGGCCAGGCGGTTCACGCCGCCCAGCTCCACCGGCACATCAAAACGCTTGAGGTTCAAGTAGATATGTTTCATCGCCGCGCCTCACCTTCTCAGCATGGCATACCGGGGAAGCTCTCCGCCCATCAGCGGTATGGCGTAATCGAAGAAGGCGTCCGCGATCTGATTGCCGTCTACGATCCACTCCGTCGGAAATTTCTTTTCCACATTGGCCACCTTGTCCAGCGGAGCCAGGAACAGACTGCTGCTGTATACCGGGACCCGCTCGGCCTGAATTGCCACCATATAACCGCTCTCGCCCCGCAGCGCCGCCTCCACCGCGTATCTGCCCACGGCGTAGGCCTCTTCCCGGTCCGGAGGGGATACATACGGGATGCTTGCCCGGCCAAGCAGCCCCGGCTTCTCGGCCCGGGACCTGAGACCCAGCTTTTGAATGATCCGGTCGGCAATATGCTGGGCAGTGCCGCCGGGGATCGTGTGGCCGAAGCCGTCCACCAGGCCGGTGTCCGCGAAGGGCTTGCCGTCCAGCCCGCAGACGCCCTCGCTGACGGTGACCAGCAGGCCCTTGCCCTCGGCGTAGCCGCTCTCGATGTCGGCCAGCATTTTATCCTCGTCCACCGGCAGCTCGGGCAGATAGGTCAGCACCCGACAATCTGTCAGCCGGGCGGCCAGGGCGCTGGCCGCCGTCACCCAGCCGGCATTGCGGCCCATGAGCTCCAGCACCACCACATGGATGGGCAGCCCGGAGGCGTCCAGGGCCAGCTCGCAGGCGCTTTGCGCGGCGTAGCGGGCGGCGGAGCCGAAGCCTGGGCAGTGATCGGTGAGGTCCAGGTCGTTGTCCATGGTCTTGGGGATGCCGATGACCCGCAGGTCCAGCCCCTCGGCCTTCGCCAGCTCGTTCACCTTGTTGCAGGTGTCCATGGAATCGTTGCCGCCGTTGTAGAAGAAGCAGTCGATGTTGAACTTCCGCAGCGTTTCCAGAACCGTGGGGTAGTCCGCCGCTTCCAGCTTCCGCCGACAGGAGCCGATGGCGGAGGCGGGGGTGTCCCGAAGCCTGGAGATCGTCCCGGCCGGCACATTGGTCAGATCAATGAGGTCGCCGGCCAGGATCCCGTCCGCGCCGAAGCGGGCGGCATAGATCTTATCCACCTGGCCGGAGGCGCGTGCGGCCTCCACAACGCCCTGGAGCGAGCAGTTGATGACCGCCGTAGGGCCGCCGCCATGGGCAACCAGAATGTTTTTTCCCATCTCAGATCCCTTTCCTGCGGTAATACTCGGCCATCTCGTCCAGGCTGACCGGCTTGACCAGCGGGGCCTTGCCCACGCTGTCGAACTCCACGATAAGGGTGCCCACTACCTCCTTCACACCGCGCTCGATGCAGTCTACGATGCGGGCCACGTCCTCGTCCGGCACATTGCCGTACATGACGGTATCCATGATCGGCGGGAAGAACACCCGGGGGTCGAAAGCGGAGGGATTGTCCACGAGCAGCTTGTAGATGCCGCCGATGGAGGCGCTGTCCCGCAGGGCGGGGTGATCGTGAAACAGCTCCCGCAGATTGCGGGTCACAGCCAGGCGGATGTCGGTGTCCACATTGATCTTGCGGATCCCCAGCTTGGAAACCTCCTTCAGCTGCTCCTTTTTGATGCCGTAGGCGTCGTGAATGTCGCCGCCCAAAGCGTTGATCTCGCTGACGATATATTGGGGCACGGTGGAGGAGCCGTGGCTGACCAGAGTGCCCTCGATGCCCTCGTGCATCATGCACTCCTTGGTGGCGATGGCGATCTCCTTGCGGATGACGGTGTCCTTGCCCTTGTTGGCGCCGTGCTTGGTGCCGTAGCTGATGGCCAGAGCGTCCACGCCGGTTTGACGGAAAAATTTGACCGCGTCCATGGGGTTGGTATAGGTGGAGTTGGCGGCGAAAAC
>CAZUWQ010000039.1:0-7400 GCA_964624195.1 uncultured Oscillospiraceae bacterium
TTCGGCGATCTGCCGGACAGCGCCCAGTTGTCTTTCTTTTAAATGATCCATTCGCACAGCCTGCCGGACGTAATTCTGGCAGGCTGTGTTTTTCTGTTGACAGGAGAGAAAAGGTATGATATTATTTATTACATTAGCGAGATAAAGAACTGAGGTGAGCTGCTGTGCCTGTGAAGATCAATACGCCGGAGGGGACCAGGGATCGGTTGTTTGCCGAGTGTATGGAGCGGCGGCAGGCGGAGGCGGCGCTGGTAGAGCTGTTTCGCCGACGGGGCTACGCCGAGGTAATTACGCCGGAGGTGGAGTACTACGATCTGTTCGTCCAGTTGGGGAGCCCGCTGCCCCAGGAGGCCATGCTGAAGATCATCGACCGCTCGGGAAAGATCATGGTGATGCGGCCGGACTCCACCGCGTCCATCGCCAGGGTGGCGGCTACCAAGCTGAAGAGTCTGCCTCTGCCCCAGCGGCTCTACTATGACCAGACCGTGTTCCACTCCGGCGACGCCCACGACGGCGGCAGCCGGGAAATCGCCCAATGCGGGGTGGAACTCATCGGCGCGGCGGGATTCAAGGCGGATCTGGAGATGATCGCCATGGCGGTGGACGCCCTGCGCGGCTGCGGCGTCAGCCGGTTTCACATCGAGGTAGGCCATGCGGACCTGTTTCGGACGCTGGCAGAGCGGTTGAAGCTTACGGAGGAGGATCTGGAGCTGAGCCGGACGCTGGTCGAGGAGAAGAATTACGCCGCCCTGAACGATCTTCTTGCACCCTATGGAGATCAGCCGGCCCGCGCCGCTCTGGGGCGGCTGCCCTACCTGTTCGGCGGAGTGGAGGCGCTGGAGGAGGCCAGGGCGCTGGTCGGGCCCTGCCCCTGTCTGGATCATCTTGGCCGGCTCTACGAGGCGTTGTCCGCGGCGGGCTATGGTGACAAAATTCGGTTCGACCTGGGGATGGTCCATCAGATCGACTACTATACCGGCGTCATCTTCCGGGGCTACGCCGAGGGCGCGGGCGGCCCGGTGCTGTCCGGCGGGCGGTATGACGGCCTGATAGAGCGGTTTGGCCGGAGGACGGAGGCCACAGGCTTCGCTGTGGATGTGGACGCAGTGGGCCGGTGTCTGTCGGCGTCGGTTCCCCGGTTGAAGGTGGTGGTGCACTACGAGCCGGGCCTGCTGGCCCAGGCGCTGGCGGCGGTGGACAGCCGGGAGGCGGGCAGCTGTGAGCTGTCCCCCTGCCGCACATTGGCCGGGACTATGAATCTGGCGGCGGAAAAAGGGGTGGAGTCTGTGCTGGTCCTGGAGCGTACGGGGGAGAGGTGGCTGAAGGTATGAGCGAGCGGTTGAGGATCGCACTGACCAAGGGGCGGCTGCGGGAAAAGACGCTGGAGCTGTTTGAGGCGGCAGGCATCGACTGCGCACCGCTCCGCACGCCCGGACGGCGCCTGATCCATGCCTTCCCCAGCTATCCGCTGGAGGCGGTGCTGGCAAAGGCACCCGATGTGATCACCTATGTGGAGAATGGCGTGTGTGATTTGGGCGTGGTGGGGAAGGACGTCATCATGGAAAAGGGCGGCGCCTTTTTTGAGGTGCTGGACCTGGGCTTTGGCCAATGCCGCTTCGCGCTGGCGGTGAAGGAGGGCAGCGATTTTTACGGCACCTACAGGACCCGCCGCGTCGCCACCAAATATCCCAACGTGACCAGGGCCTTTTTTGAGAAAAAGGGCATGGACGTGGACATCATCAGGATCGAGGGCAGCGTGGAGCTGGCCCCGATTTTAGGGCTGACAGACGGCATTGTGGACATTGTGGAGACCGGCGCCACCCTGCGGGAAAACGGCCTGGTCCCCATAGAGGACGTGGCCCAGGTATCTGCCCGGCTGATCGTAAATACGGCGGCCATGAAGCTGAAAAGGAGCGGGATCATGGCGTTGATCGAACAGTGCCGGAAAGGCTTGGAGGCGGAACTATGATCCGAATCGTAATTGCCGACGGCAGAGTGGAGCGGGAGGTCATCGGTGCCATGCGAGCCAGAGCGGCAGAGGTGGGGGCCGATGTTGAGCCGGCAGTGAGCGCCATTATGCAAAGTGTAAAGGAAGAAGGCTTTTCGGCAGTAGCCCGGTATTCCCTCCGGTTTGACCACAGGAGACCCTATGAGCTCGGAAGAGAAAGGCTGGAGGAGGCCTATGGGCGGTGCTCCCAGGCGCTGACCGCCGCTCTGGAGCGGGCCGCCGCCAACATCCGGGCGTACAACCGGCGGCTGTTGATGCAGAGCGCGGAGTGGACCTCACCGGATGGAGGCACCGTGGGCCGGGTAGTCCGTGGGCTGGACCGGGTGGGCATCTATGTTCCCGGCGGCACGGCGGCCTATCCGTCTTCAGTGCTGATGAACGCGGTGCCGGCCAGGGTTGCGGGGGTGCGGGAGATCGTGATGGTGACGCCGCCCACGGGAAACTTGAATGACGCGGTGCTGGCCGCCGCCAAGATCGCCGGGGTGGATCGGGTCATCGCCGTAGGCGGCGCCCAGGCGGTGGCGGCGCTGACCTATGGGGCGGGCTTTATCCCCCGTGTGGATAAGTTAGTGGGCCCCGGCAATGTCTATGTGGCCGCGGCCAAGCGGCTGGCCTACGGTACGCTGGATATCGACATGGTGGCCGGCCCCTCCGAAGTGCTGGTCATCGCCGATGGGAGCGCCGATGCGAAGTATGTGGCCGCCGATCTGCTGAGCCAGGCGGAGCACGACCCGCTGGCCTCCGCCGTCCTGCTCACTACCAGCGAGGCGCTGGCACGGGCAGTGGACGATGAGATCGTGCGCCAGACCGCCCGCTTGAGCCGGGCCAACGTCATCGCCCGCTCACTGCGGGACTTCGGCTGCGCCATCGTCTGCGCCGATCTTTCACAGGCGGCGGAGCTGGCCAACGAGATCGCCCCGGAGCATTTGGAGCTTATAATCGAGGATCCCAGGGCGCTGCTGCCGTCCATCCGGAACGCCGGGGCAGTGTTTCTGGGGGCCTGGTCGCCGGAGCCGCTGGGGGACTATATGGCGGGGCCGGATCATGTGTTGCCTACCAGCGGCACGGCCCGGTTTTTCTCACCCCTGTCGGTGGAGAGCTTTTTAAAGACCATGAACGTGGTGGAGTACAGTCAGGACAGCCTTGCGCCCATCAGGGACAAGATCATCACGCTGGCGGAGGCGGAAGGGCTGGACGCCCACGCCAACGCCATCCGGGTGCGTTTTGAGCAGGAAAAGGAGGGAGCGCCATGCGCCGTGCGTCCATCGACCGTGTGACCAGGGAGACGGAGATCCACCTGAAGCTGTGCCTGGACGGGGGAGAGACCGCGGTCTGCACCGGCATCGGATTCTTTGACCATATGCTCACCGCCCTGACCTTTTATGCCGGCTTCGGCCTGGAGCTCCGGGCCAGGGGAGATCTTCAAGTGGACGGCCACCACACCGTGGAGGACGTGGGCATTGCGTTGGGGCAGGCCATCCGGGAGGCATTGGGGGACAAAAATGGCGTCCACCGTTTCGGTTCCGCCTTTGTGCCAATGGATGAGGCGCTGTGTCTGACGGTGGTCGACTGCTCCAACCGGCCCTTTCTGGTCTATCAGGCAGCCATGCCTCAGGAGCGGATCGGGGAATATAGCAGCTGCCTGACTAAGGAATTTATGCAGGCCCTGGCGGTGAATGCCGGATTGACGATCCACCAGCGGTGCCTCTATGGGGACAACGCCCACCACATCACAGAGGCACTGTTCAAGTCCTTGGGACTTGCTCTGAAGGACGCGGTGCGGGTGGAGGGGACAGGCGTGACCTCCACCAAGGGTATATTGTGAGGAGTTGTGGGGATGAGCTATACCGCTGTGGTGGATTACGGCGTGGGCAACCTCAAAAGCGTTGCCAACGCTTTGGCCTATCTCGGGCTCAACAGCGAGGTCACCGGCGACGCCGGAAGGTTGGCGCTGGCCGACAGCATCATCCTGCCCGGTGTGGGGGCCTTCCCGGACGCGGCGGACCGGCTGCGGGCGTTGGGCCTGGACCGGGTATTGACGGTCCAGGCGGAGCAAAAGCCCATTTTGGGCATTTGCCTGGGGATGCAGCTGCTGTTCCAGAAGGGAGAGGAAGTCAGGCCCTGTCGGGGGCTTGGACTGATCGAGGGCTCCGTTCGGCGCATTCAGACCCCCTATAAGCTGCCCCATGTCGGGTGGAACAGTCTGCGATTTTTAAAGGCGTCGCCGCTGTTTGACGGTCTGGACAACGGGGCGCGGGTCTATTTTGTCCATTCGTTCTGTGGTGTGGCGACCCAGCCCGCGCAGGTCACCGCGGTGACGGACTATGGCCCGGAGGTGGTGGCTGCCGTCCAGAGCGGAAATGTGTTCGGCACACAGTTCCACCCGGAGAAGAGCGGCGAAGTGGGGCTGCGTATTTTAAAGAATTTTGGAGCGTTGAACCGATGATCATTTTACCTGCGATCGATTTGAAGAATGGATCGGTGGTCCGCCTGCGCCGTGGGGACTTTGACACCGCGCATCGGGTGGCGGACGACCCGCTGGCCGTGGCGGCGGACTTTTCCGCGGCCGGGGTTAGATATGTGCATATGGTGGACCTGGACGGAGCGCGGGACGGACGGCGTCGGAATGAGAACGTCATCACCGCTGTGGCTGAGACCGGGCTGCGGGTGGAACTGGGCGGGGGCCTGCGCTCAATGAAGGACCTGGAAGCCATATTTGACGCCGGGGTGTACCGGGCGGTGATCGGCTCTGCGGCGGTGAGCGACCCCGGCTTTGCAGCGGAGGCGGTGGCCCGGTATGGGGAGGACCGTATTGCCGTGGGCGTTGATGTCCAGGGAGAGCGGGTGCGGGTCTGCGGCTGGAAGCGGGACAGCGGGATAAGCTATCTGGAGTTTTCCCGGGAAATGGAGCGTATTGGTGTAAAGAATATTATCTTTACAGATATTGATACAGATGGTATGATGTCCGGCCCATCGGTCCAACGCCTGGCCGAACTGCGCCGGGTAGTGAGCTGCCGGATCACGGCATCCGGCGGCGTGGCCGGCAATAGGGACATTTTGACCTTGAGAGAACTGGGTATGTACGGCGCCATCATTGGGCAAGCCTATTACGCCGGCGCCATCGACCTGGCCCGGGCGGTGAGGGACGGTGGGGCGCAGTGTTAGCCAAGCGGATCATCCCCTGCCTGGACGTGCGGGACGGCAGGGTGGTCAAGGGCGTCAATTTTGTGGACATCCGTGACGCCGGCGACCCGGTGGAGTTGGCCGCCGATTACTCCCGCCAGGGCGCGGACGAGATCGTCTTTCTGGACATTACCGCCACCAGCGACGGGCGGGACACGGTGGCGCGGATGGTGGAGCGAACGGCTGCCCAGATCTTTGTACCGCTGACCGTAGGGGGCGGCGTCCACACCATCGAGGACTTCCGGCGGCTGCTGCGTGCGGGGGCGGACAAGATCTCCGTCAACTCGGCGGCGGTGCTTGACCCCGCCCTCATCTCCAAAGCGGCGGAGCGGTTCGGCTCTCAGTGCGTGGTGCTGGCTATCGACGCCCGGCTGCGTCCGGAGGGCTGGTATGAGGTGGTGGTGGCCGGGGGCCGGACCGCCACCGGTCTGGACGCGGTGGAGTGGGCCAAACGGGGCCAGGCATTGGGGGCGGGGGAGATCCTGCTCACCTCCATGGACGCCGACGGCACCAGGACGGGTTTCGACCTGACCATGACCAAAACCGTGACCGACGCGGTGACGATCCCTGTGATCGCCTCCGGTGGCTGCGGGCGCCTGGAGCATTTTGCGGAGGTTTTTGAAAAAACAGACTGTGACGCGGCTCTGGCGGCCAGCCTGTTTCACTTTGGGGAGTTGTCTGTGCCCCAGGTGAAGGCGTATCTGGCGGAGCGGGGTATCCCTGTGAGGTGAGAAAAATGTTTGACTTGAACCTGCTGTTTCAAAAATCAGAGCAGATCCCCGTCATCATCCAGCATGAGGAGACCAGGGAAGTTCTGATGCTGGGCTTTACTAACCGGGAGGCTGTAGAGCGGACACTCAGGACCGGCACCGCCTGGTTTTGGAGCCGGAGCCGGAACGCCCTGTGGAACAAGGGAGAGACCAGTGGAAATTACCTCCATGTTAAGCGGGTATTTACCGACTGTGACACAGATACGCTACTGTATCTGTGCCGGCCGGACGGACCCACCTGTCATACGGGGAATACCAGTTGTTTTTTTCATGAGATCGAGATATAATATGAGGTGCCGGTATGAATGATACACTGCAAAAGCTGTACCGGGTGGTGGAGAAGCGCAGGGCGCGTCCCCAGGAGGGGTCCTATACCTGCTATCTGTTCGGCCAGGGGCTGGACAAGATCCTGAAGAAGGTGGGCGAGGAGTGCGCGGAGACCGTCATCGCCGCGAAAAATGGCGAACCCGCCGCCACGGTAGGGGAGATCGCCGATCTGCTCTATCATCTGACGGTAATGATGGTGGAGCAGGGCATCCCGTTGGAGGCCGTGCTGGAGGAACTGGACCGCAGAAGTCAGAAGATCGGCAATCTGAAGCAATCCAAGCAGGTGGATAAGGAGACGTGATGATATGAACGAGGAGCGGATGGACCAATATGGACAATATAGCTTTGACAGCGGCCGCGCGTGCTATGCGCTGACGCTGAATCAATATATCGCCCGTACCTTCGGGTGGATGTTTGTGGGGCTGATGGCGACCTTTTTCCTGGCTTGGTTTATCTCCGCCAGCGGAGTGGTCTATGACCTGCTCGCCATTCCCTCCATCCTGATGATCCTTTTGATCGCGGAGCTGGCGGTGGTGCTTATCCTGTCGGCCCGCATCCACAAGCAGTCGGTCAACACCAGTCGGCTGCTGTTCCTGGTGTATGCCCTGCTGAACGGCGTGGTGTTCTCGGTCTATTTCGTCTACTTTGACGTGGTGGGCCTCATCGCCATCTTTGGCCTGACCGCGCTGTTCTTCGGTGCCTTTGCCATCTATGGCCGGTTTACCAGAGCGGACCTGTCCCGTCTGCACCCGCTGCTCATCGGCGGACTGATCTTCCTGGTGGCGGCCGGGTTTCTGTCTCTCCTGATCGACATGACCTCTCTGGAGCGGATCATCTGTATGGTGGGCATTGTGGTGTTTCTGGCCTTCACCGCCTATGACACAAAGAAGATCAAGAAGAACTACGAGGTCTATGGGCAGGATGGGGTCATGCTGAAAAAGGCGTCCATCTATTCCGCCCTGCAGCTCTATCTGGACTTTCTCAACCTGTTTCTGTATCTGCTCCGCTTCCTGGGCCGGGGCAAAAGGTGAGAAAAAAAGAACGAAGGAGCTTCCCGAACGGGAGGCTCCTTCGTTTTCTCCGGAATACATTTCACAAAATAAAAAACGTCC
>CAZUWQ010000040.1:0-7282 GCA_964624195.1 uncultured Oscillospiraceae bacterium
CAGGTGCCGCCCTTTTTTTGCGGAGGTGCTGTATATGCTGAAGGTGGCCACCTTGGCCAGCGGCTCGTCGGGGAACTGCGCGGTGGTGTCCGACGGGCGGGTACATATCCTGATCGACGCGGGCATTTCCGCCAAGCGGATCACGGCCGGTCTGCGGGCGCTGGGCATTGAGGAGCGGGACGTGTCCGCCATTCTGATCACCCACGAGCACAGCGACCACATCAGCGGCCTGCCGGTGCTGTGCCGGCGGCTGTCCGCGCCCATCTACGCCACTGAGCCCACCGCACGGCAGATCTGTTACCGTACCGCCGGGCTGGAGGACCGCTTTCTGGTGTTTGCCCCCGGCGACCGCTTTGCCCTGGGGGAGCTGGAGGCGGGCAGCTTTGCCATCAGCCACGACTGTGCCTGTCCGGTGGGCTACACCGTCGGTGACGGGCGGCGCAGGCTGGCGCTGTGTACCGACACCGGGGTGGTCACCGCCGACGCCCATGAAGCGGTCCGGGGGGCGGATCTGCTGATCGGGGAGTTCAATTATGATCTGGATATGCTGCGGGCGGGACCCTATCCGGCCCGGCTGAAGGAGCGCATCCTGAGCGACCGGGGGCACCTGTCCAACGACGCGGGGGCGGAGCTGGCCGCCTGGGCCGTGGAGAACGGGACCCGCCGGGTGGTGATGGCCCACCTGTCCCAGAAGAACAATCTGCCGCTGGTGGCCCAGCAGGCGGCCCAGCGGGCGCTGGAGGGCGTCGGCGCCCGGGTGGGCGCGGACGTGACGGTGTCCGCGGCGCCCCGCGGCGAGTGCTCCGGCTGGATGGAGGTGTGAGCGGTGCTGAACGTGACGCTGATCTGTGTGGGCAAGCTGAAGGAAAAGTTCTATATTGAGGCCGCCGAGGAGTACCGCAAGCGGCTGTCCGCCTATTGCAGATTGGAGATAGTGGAGCTGCCGGAGCATCGTCTGCCTGCCGACCCCACTCAGGGGGACATCGCCGCCGCACTGGAAAAGGAGGGAGAGACCATCCGGGCCAGGCTGCCTTCGAACGCCAGCGTGGTGGCCCTGTGCGTGGAGGGGCGGCTGCGGTCCAGCGAGGAGCTGGCCGACCTGCTGACCTCCTGGGCCAACAGCTCCGCCAAGCGCCTGGTGTTTGTCATCGGCGGCTCTTACGGGCTGGCTCCCTCCCTGAAGGCGGAGGCGTGGGTCAAATTGTCCATGTCCCCCATGACCTTTCCCCACCACCTGGCCCGGGTGATGCTGCTGGAGCAGCTCTACCGGGCCTGCAAGATCCGGGAGGGCTCCGGCTATCACAAATAGTGATTTGGCAGAGCGCATAAAATCGGGCGGTCCGTTTTGTGAGAAAAAGCTATGCAAAATTGCCAAAAAAGACTTGACAAAACCGGGAAATCATAGTACAATACAGCCAGAAGGAAAGGAAAGGTGAGTCCGATGTACTAAGGTGCTTGGTCCGTCGAACAAAGCCCCAGACCTTTGGCGATTGGGAACGCGAAGTGAGATGCAACCTTGATTCGTTCCAAACATGCTTGAGTAAGCACAGGACCTGAGACCGCATCCAAAAGCAAGTGACTTGCGCGTGACGGTAATTTGAGAGGCCCACAGTTTGCGGAAACGAGAAGCGACACATTTCAGGCGGAACCCCAACGCGGTAAACCGAAGAAAGAGGTACAGTCCATTGGAAAACCCGAATCAGAAGTAGGCCCCCAGCCGCGGTGTAGGACGGCTGGGGGCCTGGTGTTTTTTCAGGGACTTTTCACGGCGGCCCGATTGGAGCCCATTTCCCGCGGCGCGGCAACTTTTTTGCCGAAGTCGGAAGTTTTCGTTGCAAAATCCGCCGGCGTCAAGTATAATGTAATTTAGCGCAATGTACCGATAGGGAAACAGAGCTGCTTCGATGACTATACGGCGCGCGGTTTGGGTAAAATCCCATGCGCGGGAAATATGCTTTTGGGGTGAATATTATGTTCGCGAAGGATATTGGGATCGACTTGGGTACCGCCAGTGTGTTGGTCTATGTGAAGGACAAGGGCATCGTCCTGCGGGAGCCGTCCGTGGTGGCGCTGGACAAGAACACCGGCAAGCTGCTGAAGGTGGGCGCCGAGGCGCAGCAGATGCTGGGCCGCACCCCCGGCAATATTGTGGCCATCCGCCCCCTGCGGGAGGGCGTGATCTCCGACTACGACATGACGGAGCGGATGCTGCGGGAGTTCATCCGCAAGGTGGCCCCCATCCGCCTGTTCAAGCCGCGGGTGGTCATCTGCGTGCCCTCCGGCATCACGGAGGTGGAGGAGCGCGCCGTTATCGACGCCGGCATCCAGGCCGGCGCCCGCCGGGTGTACCTCATTGAGGAGCCGCTGGCGGCGGCCATCGGCGCGGGCATCGACATCACCCAGCCCGACGGCCATATGGTGGTGGACATCGGCGGCGGCACCGCGGATATCGCGGTGATCTCTCTGTCCGGCATCGTGGAGTCCGCCTCCATCAAGGTGGCCGGCGACGCCTTCAGCGAGGCGGTGGTAAAGTACATCCGCAAGCGGCACAACGTCCTCATCGGCGACCGCACGGCGGAGGAGTTGAAGATGACCATCGGCTGTGTGTTTCCCCGGCCGGAGGAGATCACCATGGAGATCAAGGGCCGCTGCCTGATGACCGGCCTGCCCCGGGTGTTCTCCGTCAGCTCCGCCGAGATGATCGAGGCCTTTGAGGAGCCCTGCGCCCGCATTCTGGAAGCGGTCCACGGCGTTTTGGAGCGCACGCCCCCGGAGCTGGTGGCGGACATCTCCACCAACGGCATCGTCATGACCGGCGGCGGCTCTCTGGTATGGGGATTCGATAAGCTCATTGAATCCCATACCGGCATTGAGACCTATGTGGCCGACGACGCTATCTCCTGTGTTGCCCACGGCACCGGCAAGAGCCTGGACTGGGTGGGCGATATGCAGGACGGCACCATGAATATCTCCCGGAGCCGCCAGATGCTGTAAAAACGCCGGGACCGGAAGCCGCTTTTCAAGCGCGTCCCTTGGGGCGCGCTTGTTTTTTGCCCTTTGGCCCGTTCCGCCGTCTAAATCGGCGGAACAATGCTTATAATGGGACAGAGGACCATTTTCTCGGTTGCTATTTTTGGAGCAATATAGTATAATAAATTGTTTCCAAACTGTAAATTGAATTTTGGGGTGTTTGCATGAGTGCCGACAAGATCCATGACTATATCAGACCGGGAAAGCGGGCCCACCTGGTGGGGATCGGCGGGGTGTCCATGGCCTCGCTGGCGGAGGTGCTGCTGGGGGCCGGCGTGACCATCACCGGGTCCGACCAGCATGAGAGCGCCACGGTGCTCCACCTGCGTTCCCTGGGCATCCCGGTGACCATCGGGCATCTGCCGGAGAGTGTGGCAGGGGCGGACTGCGTGGTGCGCACCGCCGCCGTCCACGACAGCAACCCGGAGATCGCGGCCGCCAGGGCGGCCGGTATCCCGGTGTTTGAGCGGGCCCAAGCTTGGGGTGCCATTATGCAGGGCTACAAAAACGCCCTCTGTATTTCGGGGACCCACGGAAAGACCACCACCACCTCCATGTGCACCCATATCTTTATGGCGGCGCGGCTGGACCCCACGGTGATGATCGGCGGCACCCTGCCCCTGCTGGAGGCGGGCTACCGGGTGGGTCACGGGGGCACTATCATTTTGGAGTCCTGCGAGTACTGCAACTCCTTTTTATCCTTCTTTCCCACAGTGGCGGTGATCCTGAATATCGACGCGGACCATCTGGACTTTTTTAAGGACCTGGCCGATGTGCAGCGCTCCTTCCGGGCCTTTGCCGACCGGGTGCCGGCGGGCGGCGTGATCGTGGCCAACTGCGAGGACGCGAATACCATGACCGCCCTGGCGGGGGAGACCCGGCCTGTGGTCACCTTCGGGGTGGAGCGGGGGGACGTCCACGCCGGGAGCCTGACGGTGCGGGGCGGCTTTGCCTCCTTCGACGTGCTGTACCGGGGGGAGCGCTACGCCCATCTGGACCTGTCCATCCCCGGAATGCACAATGTGAAAAACGCCATCGCGGCGGCGGCGGCCGCCATCGTGCTGCACGTCCCCGGCGAGGCGGTGGAGCGGGGGATGCGGGACTTCCGTCTGCCTGGCCGCCGGTTTGAGTACAAGGGGAGCTGGCACGGGGCGGATGTGTGCGACGACTACGCCCACCACCCCGGCGAGGTACAGGCGCTGCTGGATACCGCCCGGGAGCTGAACTATCAGCGGGTGATCTGCGCCTTCCAGCCTCACACCTATTCCCGGACCCATGAGCTGTTTGACGACTTTGTGCGGGTGCTGAAGGAGCCGGACGTGACCCTGCTGGCGGAGATCTTCGCCGCCCGGGAGGACAACACCATCGGCATCTCCTCCAAGGACCTGGCAGATCAGATCCCCGGAAGCATCTTCTGTCCCACTCTGCCGGACGTCACCGCCCGTCTGCGGGAGCTCGCCCGCCCAGGCGACCTGATCCTCACCGTCGGCGCCGGCGACATCTATCTGGCGGGGGAGGCGCTGTTCCGGGAGGAGTGAGAGCTCGCCCGCCCGGGCTGTGAGGTAAGATATGAAAGCCCGCCCCGGCGGGTACAGGTCTGAAGCCTGTGCCCGCCGGGGCGGCTTTTGCTCTGGATGGACGCGGGCCGGGGAATCGGTCAGCTCCGCTCCTGAAGGAACAGCCCGGACAGCAGCTGCTTGAAGATGCCGCCCACGGTGAGGCGGGCAACAGGGGCGGCGGCTATCAGGTCGATGGAGTCCATCTGCCGGCCGTCCACATAGATGGTGAGTTGGCCCAGCTTTTGCCCGGCCTCCACCGGGGCCTCCACGCGCTCCGCCAGAGTGACCTGGGTGGTGACGGCGCCCGCCTTGCTCTTTTCCAGCAGGATGGTGCAGTCGCGGGCGGTAACGGGCTGGACCATGTCGGCCTCGCCCAGGGTGACGGGGACGGGGAGCAGGGCCCGGTCGGGGTAGACCGGGGTGAGGGCGTAGCTGGCGAAGCCGTAGTTCAGCAGGGCCTTGGCGCTCTCAAAGCGGTCATTGGTGGTGGGAGCGTGCATGACCACGGCGATCAGCTCCATTCCGTCCCGCTCCGCGGTGGCGGACAGGCAGTACAGGGCGGAGTCGGTAGAGCCGGTTTTCAGGCCGGTGGCGCCCTCGTAGTAGAAGATGAGCTTATTGGTGTTGGACAGTTGAAAGGCCCCGTCCCGCAGGGTGTCCATCCAGATGGTGGTGAACTCCCGGATGGCGGGGTGGTTCAGGATCAGCTCCCGGCTCATGAGGGCGATGTCATAGGCGCAGGTGAGGTGCCCCTGGGCAGGCAGACCGGTGCAGTTGCGGAAGGAGGTGTTCTCCATGCCAAGCTCCGCCGCCCGCTGGTTCATGCGCTGGACAAAGGCATCCTCGCTGCCGGCCAGGTGCTCCGCCAGGGCCACGGCGCAGTCGTTGGCGGATACTACCGCCACCGCCTTGACCATGTCCCGGACCGACATCCGCTCGTTCTCCTTCAGCCAGATCTGGGAGCCGCCCATGGAGGTGGCGTAGGTGGAGGCGGTCACCGTGTCGTCCCAGGCCAGGGTCCCGCTGTCGATGGCCTCCATCACCAGCAGAAGGGTCATCACCTTGGTGACGGAGGCGGGTTCATATTGAGTGTGGGCGTCCCGCTCGTAGAGGATCTGTCCGGTGGTCTTCTCCATCAGCAGCGCCGCGGGGGCGGTGACACTGACCGTGTCCGCCGCCATAGCGGCAGGGGCCGCCAGACCGCACAGTGCCAGCGATAGGATGAGAGCGATGCTGCGTTTCATTATGGTAAACCTCTTTTCTGTGGCGTTGCCTTTACGTTGCGATTCAAGGATATGGAATTTTCAGCGGTCCTATGCGCTGAATGATTTGGTTTTCATGGAAAGGAATAGCCGTATTGACAAAAGCCCCGTGATTTGCTATGCTTTTTGCTATCACAGAAAAGGAGTTGACCTTGATGGAAAAGTACGTCTGCGTGTGCGGCTATGTGTACGATCCGGCGGTGGGCGACCCCGACAACGGCATCGCTCCCGGCACCGCCTTTGCCGATCTCCCGGAGGACTGGGTGTGCCCCGTCTGCGGTCTGGGGAAGGACTCGTTCAGCGCGGAATAACGAAAAAAGACAGCCGGGGCTCCGCAAGGAGCTCCGGCTGTCCGTTTGCCGTAAAATGATCATCATGATGAGCTTCTGTCCAGGCTGCTTCAGGCCTGCGGCCGCGCGCTACCCTCTCCGCTTATAAAGCAAGGCGATCAGACATCCGATCAGCAGAACAAGCGCTGAGACCCCGACCAGGAAGATCGACTCAGGAGAGACGGCGGCGCTGCTGTTCCCCGTTTGGTTGTCGCCCGCCTGATCCTGTATATTCCACATATTCCTGTCGCCCTGCTGCATATTCCCGCGGTCAAACCCGCCGGTAAAGGTCTGCTCCCCTTGGGACACGCCGCCGGGCTGTGCGGCGTCGTCTGTACCGCTCTGCGGAAGCTCCGGCTGTCCTTCGCCGCTCTCGCCCTGCGGAAGCCCGGAAGCGCCGTCTTCACGCTCTGCTCCGTCCTGCGGGAGCCCAAATTCCGTCCCATCGGCGCCCGCGTCCTCCGGCAGCTCCGGCGGCTCCATACCGGCGCCTTCTCCGGCTCCGGCAGGACCGGCCGTCAGATCATCGGTGCCGTTTTCGATCCGACCGTTCCCATCCGCCGCGTCTCCTGCCGGATCACCGCCCTTTCCGCCGAACATCCCGTTTCCGCCGCCGGCGGTCCCGCGGCCGCCAAAGCCGCCGAAGGCTGAAGTGGTGGAGTTATCGATGGTCATCTCGGTTTCGGCGCCGCCCACCGAAAGCACGCAGGTATCCCCAACGCTCATTTCCGGTGTGCTGACCAGGATCGAGGAAAAGCTGCATGGGACGGTCTCAGAGATCAGCTCGTTTCCCTCGGCGTCTTTCACGGTCACATTGGTCCCGGCGGCCCCGGAGGTGGTGTACATCAGAAAGCCTTGTGTGGAAGTAGAGTCAAAGCTCTCCGCCATGGCGCTGCTTCCGCAGGCCAGGACAGTTCCCCCGCTGATCTCGCACACGCCGCCGTTCTCGCTGCCATAATCGATGGCGCTGTTGCTGCCGCTGTCGACAACGCTGATGAGCAGCCTGCCTCCGCTGATAAAAATGTCCTTGTTCGAGTCGAGCCCATCGGCGTCCCGGCCGCTCTCATTGGTGATCGTAATATCCCCTCCGGTGATATAGATC
>CAZUWQ010000041.1:0-7178 GCA_964624195.1 uncultured Oscillospiraceae bacterium
GCTATTCGCTTGATCCCCTGTTTTTCTGCGCCCGGCTCAGCCGCTTCCGCAAGACGGGTCCTATCGCCAGGGCCGCCAGCATTTTCAGCAGGTCGAAGGGGATGAACGGCGTAACGCACAGGCCCATGGCGGCGCCCACGGTATAGCCCCCCTGCCGGCAAAACCAGGCGGTACCCAGCAGATAACACAGGGCCGTGCCCGCGATCATGCCCAGCAGCTGGAGCCAGCGGCGGCCGGTATGGCACACCACCCAGCCCCCCAGCGCCGCCATGGGCAGATAGCCCACCAGGTAGCCTCCGGTGGGGCCCAGCAGCTTGCCCGCGCCGCCGGCAAAGCCGCTGAACACCGGCAGCCCCGCCAGACCCAGCAGCAGATAGACCAGGCAGCTGGCCGTGGCCCACCGCCAGTCCAGCAGATACAGTGTCAGATAGATAGCCAGGTTTGCGAAGGCCACCGGCACCGGCCCGATGGGCACCGACAGCGGCCCAACCGCGCAGATCACCGCCGCCATCACCCCGCAGACGCACAGCTGATATGTGGAAAAACGCCGGTCCATCCGCTTCCTCCCCCTTGCTTCAAAAAAGCGCCGATCAGAGTTTCCTTAAAAATACAACATTTGATTTTCGCTGTCAAGCGCTGTTGCGTTTGGACTGGAAGTGTGGTATCTTGGGTAAAGTAACTATGATCCTACACAGAGGTGTCGTCATGGGCAAGCTGAAATACCTGGTCCAGCGGGTGCTGAACATGAACTACAAGGCCATGCTGGACAAGATCAACTCCATCCATCGGAAGACGGGCCGGTCCCGGCTGTCTATCTTCCGGGATATGAAGGACTGCGCGGTGAAGTACGGCGCGGGCTACATGGACTACGACCTGTTCGAGATGTATGACCTTACCGACGCCCAGCGGGACACCTACCTCACCCGTGGGCGGAACAACGCCATCGTGGTCAGATATAACGACAAGGCCCACATGGAGGACCTGGGGGACAAGATCCGGTTCAACACCCTGTTCGCCCCCTTCCTCCACCGGGACTGGGTACCCGTCACCGGGGACAACCGGGATGAGGTGCTTGCCTTTGTCCGCCGCCACCCCACTTTTATGGCAAAGCCCGCCAAGGGAAGCTGCGGCTGGGGCATCGAGAAGCTGAACGCCGCCGACTTTGCCGACGAGGACGCCCTGTACGCGCACCTGGCGGAAAAGGCCCCGCTGCTGGAGCTGGAGGAGGTCATCGTCCAGCACCCGGCGGTGTCCGCCATCTACCCCGGCTCCATCAACACCGTCCGCATGGTGACCATACGGGGAGAGAGCGGCACGGTCTATCTGGTCACCGCCATGTTCCGCATCGGCAACGGCAAGTTTGTGGACAACTTCAACAGCGGCGGCATGGTGGCCCCCATGGACCCGGAGACGGGCACCGTCATCGACCGGGCGCTGGACAAGCAGAAAAATCTGTACGAGGACCACCCCGCCACCGGCACGCCCATCAAGGGCTTTACCTTCCCTGACTGGGACAAGGCCCGGGCTCTGGTGGAGCAGGCCGCCCAGGTGGTGCCCCAGGTGGGCTATGTGGGCTGGGACGTGTGCTTCACTCCCGACGGCCCCTGTCTGGTGGAGGGCAACCAGTTCCCCGGCCACGACATCTATCAGCTTCCCGTCCACACCCCGGACAAGATCGGCATCATGCCCCGATTCCGGGAGATCGAGGCAAAAGAGGCGGCACGGAAAGCTCAAAGCTGAAAATATCGGCTCCTTTTCCCCGATTTCCCGGGAAAAAGGAGCCGATATTTTTGGGAGATCTATTCCACGGTCTTCAGGCTCTCCACCATATCCACCTTTTTCAGGCGGAAATGGGCGGCGATATTCACCACCACGGAGAACAGCGCCGTCAGCGCCGCCGCCAGCACATAGGCATAGGCGGGCGCGGTCCGGCCGAACATGACGAGGTCCACCTCCACCGTCAGCACCAGCCATCCGTGGAGGAACCGGCCCAGCACCAGGCCCAGCAGGACGCCGAACAGGGTGAGGAAGATGTTCTCCCGGTAGACGTAGGCGGTGATCTCCTTGTCATAGAAGCCCAGCACCTTTAATGTCGCCAGCTCACGGGTGCGCTCGGTGATATTGATGTTGGTCAGATTATACAGCACCACAAAGGCCAGCGCCGCTGCCGACAGAATGATGATGACCACCGCGTAGTCGATGGCGCTCATGCTGTCGGTAAAGCTGTCCCGGATGGTGGCGATATAGGAGTAGGAGACGACGCCGTCCAGCTTCATCAGCTCCCTGGAGACCTGGTCGGACTCCTCCTCCCCCACGCCTTCCCGCAGGGCCAGCAGCACCACATTCTCCTCCACGGGCCGGCCATACAACTGCTCATACAGGCTGTCATCCAGGTAGACGTAGTGGTAGACATAGTTCTCCACAATGTCCACCACCGGCACCTCCACCCGTTCGTCGCCGTCCAAGATGATCACATCTCCCGGCTCCACATCCAGCAGCTCCGCCAGCTTTTCCGTGATCACCGCCCCGTCGCCGCTCAACGTCACCTGCTCGTCGTCCTTCCGGTGGCGCAGGTCGATAAACTCCTGGAACGTCCCCTCCGCGTCCGCCGCGAACACATAGGCGTCGTGGGCCAGCGCGCCGGTGGACGCCTCCACCGCCGACTGATAGCAGGGCAGGTACCGTTCCACCGCCTCGCTGCCCGCCAGGTAATCCTCCACCGTGTCCCGCTGCTCCTGGGTGATATCCTCGTCCAGCCCCACCGTGGCGTCATAGCGGGATATCTCATCAAACTGCTTATCCAGAATGGCAAAGATGGACTCATGCAGGCCGAAGCCGGTGACGATCAGCGCGGTACAGCCGCCGATGCCGATCACCGTCATCCAGAACCGGCGCTGGTAGCGGAACAGGTTTCGCATGGTCACCTTCCAGGTGAAGGACAGCCGCCGCCAGATGGGACCGATCCGCTCCAGAAAGACCCGCTTCCCCGCCTTGGGCGCCTTGGGGCGCATCAGGTTGGCCGGGCTGTCGATGAGCGTGGACAGGCAGGCCCACAGGGCCGCCCCGGTGGTACACGCCACCGCCGCCAGCACCGCCAGCACGCACAGCAGCGTCTGGGACCGGAACCGGAGCTTGGGAATGGCATACATGATGTTGAAGGCGTTGGCGATCACCGCCGGGATGACGGTACACCCCACCGCCAGCCCGACCACGCCCCCCACCAGACTGGCAAAGAAGGCATAGCCGATGTATTTTTTCGAGATGGCAAAGCGGGAAAATCCCATAGCCTTGAGCGATCCGATCTGCGTCCGCTGTTCCTCCACCATGCGCGTCATGGTGGTAAGGCAGGCCAGCGCCGCCACCAGGAAGAAAATGATGGGGAATACCTTCGCCAGATTGCCCACCCGCTCCGCGTCCTGGGAATAACTCACAACGCCGGAGTTGGTGTTCCGCCCCAGCACATACCACTTGCACTCCTCGATCTTATCCACTTCCGCCTGGGCGTCCGCCAGCTCCTGTTCCGCCTCCGCCAGCTTCTCGTCCGCCTCGGCCTTGCCGTCCTCATACTCCTCCAGGCCGTCGGCATACTCCGCCTCGCCGTCCTGGAGCTCGACCAGCGCGTCCGCCAGCTCCTGCCGGCCCTCGCTCTCCTGCCGGCGCAGCTCCGCCCAGCCGTCGTTGTACTCCGTCCAGCCGTCCTCAATGGCCTGCTTGCCGGCCTCCAGCTCCGCCTCCGCCTCCGCCAACTGGGCTGCGGCGGCGTCCAGCTCCGCCTTGGCCTCGTCCAGGTCCTGCCGGACGGCGTCCAGGGCTGCCTTGGCCTCCGCCAGCTGCGCCTCGGACGCCGTCTGCTGCTCCTCTGTCAGCAGTCCCGCCTGTTTCGCGGCCTCATACTCCGCCAGCTGCTCCTCATATTCGGCCAGCCCGCCGGCGTATTCCGCCTCGCCCGCCTCGTACTGGGACAGCCAGGCGTCGTATTCCTCTTTTCCGTCCTGGTACTCCGCCAGGCCGTCCTCATAGTCCTGTTCCGCCTGCCGAAGCTGCTCCGCGGCGTCGTTCAGCTGGGCCCTGGCGTTCCGCAGCTCCCGCTCCAGGGCGTCCGTGCCGTCCTCATACTCCGCCCAGCCCTCGTCCAGCTCCTGCCGGGCGTCCTGGAGCTCCTGCCAGGCGTCGCCCAACTCCTGGTCCGTCTCCGCCCTGGCGTCGTCCAGCTCCCGCTGGGCGTCGTCCAGCTTGTCCTGGGCCTCGCCCACCACCGACTGCCAGCGCAGCTCCGCCCGTTCCTCAGCCAGACCGTCCAGGCTGTCCACCAGGGCCTCCATCCGGTCCTCATACTCGTCGCCGTAGCTGTCCAGCTCCGCCAGACCGGTCCCTGTGAAATAGGCCACCGTATAAACGTCCATATCAAAGTTCTCGCCGGGGATGTAGACAAAGGCGTCCACCGAGCCGTTGCCCAGCGACGACGTGCCCCGGTCCGTGCTCACATACAGCGGGCTGGTCACCGTGCCCACAATGGTGAAGGACGCGCGTTTCAGGCTGTCCGCGTCGTCGTCCTCCAGCTCCAGCTCCAGCCGGTCCCCCAGCTCCAGCCCCAGGGACAAAAGCAGCCTTTCCTCCGTCACGCACTCGTCCGCCCGCTCCGGCAGCCGCCCCCGCTTCACCTCCGGCAGGTCCAGCTCCTGGGGCATGGAACGCACGGTCACGATGCTGTCCTCCGAGATGGCGTCGAGATCGTATCCGCCCTCCACCGCCTCCACGCCGTCCGCCCCCCGCAGGGCGGCAAGATCGTCCTCCGTGATGCCCAGGGTGGACAGCACATAGCCGTCCATCAGATGGGTGCGGTCGTAGTAGTTATCGGCGGTATACTCCATGTCCGGCGCCGTAGCCCGCAGACCGGCCAGAAAAGCCACCGCCAGGGCGGAAAGCACTAAAATGGAGAGAAATCGGCTGAAGGTGTTTTTGACCTCCCGCACAGCGTCGGTGGTCAACCGATTTTTCCGCCTCACCATTCGATCTCCTCCACCGGGGTGGGCCGCCCGTTGCACTCCATCCCCGCCACCTTGCCGTTTTTGATCCGGATGATCCGATCGGCCATGGGGGTCAGGGCGGTGTTGTGGGTGATGACCACCACCGTCATCCCCTCCTGGCGGCAGGTGTCCTGCAGCAGCTTCAGGATGGCCTTGCCCGTCACATAGTCCAGCGCGCCGGTCGGCTCATCGCACAGCAGCAGCTTGGGGTTCTTCGCCAGCGCCCGGGCGATGGCCACCCGCTGCTGCTCCCCGCCGGACAACTGGGCGGGAAAGTTGTTCAGCCGGTGTCCCAGCCCCACATGCTTCAGCACCTCCCCGGCGTCCATGGGGTCGTCGCAGATCTGGGCGGCCAGCTCCACGTTTTCCAGCGCCGTCAGGTTCTGCACCAGGTTATAAAACTGAAAGACGAATCCGATGTCGTGCCGGCGATAGCCTGTCAACTGCCTGGCGTTGAAGTCGCTGACCCGCACACCGTCCACCGTGATCACGCCGCTGGAGCAGGCGTCCATGCCGCCCAGCATATTGAGCACCGTGGTCTTGCCCGCGCCGGACGGCCCCACGATGATGGCGAACTCCCCCTTTTCAATGGTAAAGTCCACCCCGTCCACCGCCTTGATGGTCACCTCGCCCATCTGGTACTCTTTTTTCACCTGCTCAAAGCATATGTAGCTCATTTCTCCACCGCCTGCGGTCATTTCAATTATGATGGCTTATACTTTATACTGTCCCCCCTTCCGGTTCAAGTATTCCCCGGGAAAATTCAAGAAAAATTTACAGACCGTCCGCCTTTTTTTGACAGATCCTCCACCCTGTCAAACGGCACAGCTCCGCGGCGATTTTTGTCGGTTACCATTGACAAACCCCCGGTCCTGCCGGTAAAATAAGCTCAATGATAAGGGAGTAGTCGGCGGCGTCGGCCGCTGCCCGGTCAACACACTGGCGCTGAGCGCCTGGCCGGGCATGAAATGATGAGACTTATCCGCCGCGGCGGGTATGGTCTCTTTTTTTATCCCGGATCATAGAATGGAACAATACTTTACCGGAGAGGAAGGGATCCGCATGGGGCTTCCCGAGCTGCTGCTGCTGGCTGTGGGCTTGTCTATGGACGCGCTGGCGGTGTCCATCTGTAAGGGGCTGGCGATCCGGGAGCTGAAACTCCGCCACGCCCTCATTGTGGGGGCCTGGTTCGGCGCGTTTCAGGCCCTGATGCCCACCATCGGCTTTCTGCTGGGCTACGCCTTTGCCGATCTGATCACCGCTGTCGACCACTGGATCGCCTTTCTGCTGCTGGCCATCATCGGCGGCAATATGATCCGGGAGGCCCTGGGCAAGGAGAACGGCGAGGGCTGCGGCCCCTCTCTGGCCTTTTCCAATATGCTCATGCTGGCTGTCGCCACCTCCATCGACGCGCTGGCCCTGGGCGTCACCTTCGCCTTCCTCCGGGTCAATATAGCCGCTGCCGCCGCTCTCATCGGCCTGTGTACCTTCCTGATCTCCGCCGTCGGCGTCTGGGTGGGCCATGTATTCGGCGTCCGGTTCAAGGCCAGGGCGGAGGTGTTCGGCGGCGTGGTGCTGATCCTCATCGGCCTGAAGATCCTGCTGGAGCATCTGGGCGTCATCTCATTCTAAGCTGAAACGCCGGGCGGGCCGCCCGGCGTTTTCAGCTTTCAGCATTCAATTCAAAGCTCCGGCGAGTGGAACAGCTCCGGGTCCTGCCAGTGGTCCAGGTCCGTCCCCTCCCTGGGTGGCGTGGGCCGCGGCCCCGCCTGTATCCGCCCCGCCACGACATCGGACAGGTCCTGATCGCACGGCCTCCGGTACCGGGGCGTCCGCCCCGCCAGGGGCTTTTCCTTTTTCTTTTTCGCCACGCTGCCTCTCCTTCCCATAAAAAGGGCGGAGGGCTTCCCGCCCTCCGCCCGCTGTGTCAGCAGCCCCGGCCGTTGGAGCTCTTGTTTTCGGAGTTCTGCCGCTTCCTGTTCTCAGAGGACTGCTCGTTCTTGTTCTGAGAGTTCTGATTGTTCCTGTTCTGAGGATTTTGGCTGTTCTTGTTCTGATAGCTGTTGTTGTTTTCCACGATCATCACCTCACTGCCACCAGTATGTCCCCCGCGGGGCGATATTATACCTCCCCGCGTATTTTTTGGCGGCG
>CAZUWQ010000042.1:0-7054 GCA_964624195.1 uncultured Oscillospiraceae bacterium
CTCGTCCAGCATACAGAAGGGCGTGGGCCGCACCTTCAAAATGGCGAAGTACAGAGCGATGGCGACAAACGCCTTTTCCCCGCCGGACAGCAGGGTGATGACCTTCAGCGCCTTGCCGGGGGGCTGCACCCTGATCTCGATGCCGCAGTTCAGGATATCGTCCGGGTCCTCCAGCTCCAGGGTGGCCTTGCCCCCCCGGAACAGCTCCAGGAAGGTCTGCTGGAAGGTCTGGTTGATGAGGTCGAACTGCTCCCGGAAGATCCCCGTCATCTCGCCGGTGATCTGGGCAATAATGTCCTCCAGCTCCTTTTTCGCCTTGGACACGTCGTCTCTCTGCCCGGCAAAATAGGTGTACCGCTCGTTGACCCGCTGAAATTCCTCCACCGCGTCCGGGTTGATGCTGCCCAAAGCGGAGATGGACCGCTTCAGCTCCCCGATGCGCCGCTGGGCCTTGGGCACCGACTCCAGCTCCACCTGCTGAGTCTTGGCCGCCTCGTGGGACAGCTCATAGCTCTCCCACAGCTTGTCCAGGATCTGCTTTTCCTCCATGGCGGCGGACATGGATCTCTGCTCCAGCACCGAAACCTCCCGCTCCATGTTCAAAAGCTCTGTGTTCTTCTCTCTGGCGCTCTTGTCCGCCTGGTTCCGCTTGCCCTCCAGCTCCAGCTTTTCCTCATTCACCCGCCGCACGCTGTCCGCCAGCTCCCGGCCGGAGGCCAGCAATGCCTGCAATTTGGCTTCCGCCTCGCCCACCTGCCGGGCCAGCTCCTGGTTCCGGCTCTCAAACTGGGCGATCATGGCGGCGCGGCCGGCGGTGTCGCCGGACAGGTCGGCCCGCAGCTGTTCCAGCTCGGACAGGTTCTGGGCGGAGGCTGCCCGCTCGCCATCCAGCTTGGCCAGTTCGGCGTTTTCCTCCGCCACCTGGCTGTTCAGGGCGGCCACCCGGTCCTGGAGGGAGGTCTGGCCCTGGGCTTTGGCCTCCGACTCCGCCCGCAGCGCCGCGGCGGTGCCCTCCAGCTCCTCGATGCGGCCCTTGGCCTGACTGGTGGCTGCGGTGTTTTCCTCGATGCGGCGGCGCACCTGCTCCCGCTCCGCCTTCAGCGCCTCGTGGCGCAGGTCCACGTCGGCCAGCAGCGCCTGGGCGCTGTCCGACCGCTCCGAGTATTTCAGCACCGCGTCCTCCGCCTCCCGCAGCTGGGCGGTGGCGGCGTCCATCTCATAACTGGCGGCGGTGAGCTCCCGCTGGGCCTTGGAAAGCTCGCCCTCCGCCTCCCGCAGGTCGGCGCTCAGGCTGTCCTTTTGGCTGTTCAGCCGCTCCAGCTCGTTTGCCCTGGACAGGATGCCCGCCGAGCGGGACACCGAGCCGCCGGTCATGGAGCCGCCGGCGTTGAGCACCTGGCCGTCCAGAGTGACGATGCGGAAGCGGTGGCCGAACTTCCGGGCCATGGCCATGGCCTTGTCCAGATCGGCGGCGATGACGACGCGGCCCAAAAGGTTGGAAAAGACGTCGGCATACTGAGGCTCAAACTGGATCAGCCCGTCGCCCATGCCTACAAAGCCGTCCTCCCGCTCCACTGCCCGGTCCTTAAACTCCGATGGGCGGATCGTATTCATGGGCAGGAAGGTGGCTCTGCCCGCCTCCCGGCGTTTGAGCCACTGGATGGCCCGCTTGCCGTCCTCGTCCCGCTCCACCACCAGGTTCTGCATGGCTCCCCCCAGGGCGATCTCAATGGCAACAGCATATTGGTCAGGCACATGGAGCAGGCCCGCCACCGGGCCCCGGACCCCGGACAGGCCGCCCCGCTCTGACTCCCCCATCACCAGCTTCACCGCCTTGGAATAGCCCTCATACAGCTTTTCCATCTCAGTGAGCATCTTGATGCGGGAGTTCAGGTTGTTCTCGTCCATTTGCAGCCGGCGGTGCTTCTCCTGGGCCTCGTCCAGCTTCCGCTGACGGGCCTGACACCGCAGCTGATAGCCGCTGATGACGTTGCGGGCGGCGTCCCGGTCCTCGGTCACACGGTCCAGCTCCCGCTTCATCTCGTCGGCGGCGTCTCTGGCTTGGACCGCCTTCTCCTCCTGGGCCAGCAGCTCCTGGCCCAGCTTCTCCTCCCGGTCCATCAGCTCCTGGGCGGCAGCGGCCAGGGCGGACAGCAGCTCCTTGGCCTCCACAGCGGAGGCGCTCTCCAGCCGCTCCCGCTCCTGTAACCGCTCCAGCTCCCGGCTCAGCGTGCCGGCGGAGCTGAGGGCCTCGTTCACCTGTCCGTTCAGCGCCTCGATCCGCGCCTGGCAGACGGCCATTCCGCTTTCGATCTCCTCCAGGCGGCTTTTCCGCTCTGCGATCTGGCCGGCGATGGACCCCGCCCTGCCCTCCTGCTGTTCCAGCTCCTGCCGCACCCGGTCGGCGTTTTCACTGTTGTTCTTGATGTCGTTTTTCAGCAGCTCGATGCCGCTCTCACAGCCGTGGATCTGCTGCTCCAGCGCGCCCTGCTCCCCCCGCAGCCGCTCCGCCCGCAGGTCCTTGTCCCGCATCTGTTGGGCGTACTCCTCCCCGGCGGCGTACAGCGCGTCCAGGGCCTGTCTGGTCTCCTCCCGCTGGCGGACGGCGGCCTCGTAGTCCGCCTTCACCTTGATACTGCCCGCCCGCAGGCGCTCCAGCTGCTCCAGCCATACGGAGATCTCCAGGCGCTTTAACTCATCCCGGAGCACCAGAAACTTTTTCGTCTTTTCCGCCTGGACCCGCAACGGCTCCACCTGGAGCTCCAGCTCGTCGATCTTGTCGTTGATCCGCACCAGGTTCTCCTGAGTCCGCTCCAGCTTACGCTCCGCCTCTTCCTTGCGGTGGCGAAAGCGGGAGATGCCCGCCGCCTCCTCAAAGACCTCCCGGCGGTCGGCGCTTTTGATGGACAGGATCTCGTCGATCTTGCCCTGTCCGATGATGGCATAGCCCTCCCGGCCCAATCCGGTGTCCATGAACAGCTCATTGACGTCCTTCAGCCGGCAGGAGCGGCGGTTGATATAGTATTCGCTCTCCCCGGAGCGGTAATACCGCCGGGTGACGGACACCTCCGTCTCCTCCATGGGAAAGATATGCTCCGTGTTGTCGATGATGAGGGACACCTCGGCAAAGCCCAGCCCCTTGCGCTTGGCCGTGCCGTCAAAGATCACGTCCTCCATCTTGCTGCCCCGGAGGGTGCGGGTAGACTGCTCCCCCATGACCCAGCGGATAGCGTCCGCAATATTGGATTTTCCCGATCCGTTGGGCCCCACGATGGCCGTGATGCCCGAGCCGAAATTCAGCACCGTCTTGTCGGGAAAGGACTTAAACCCTTGTATTTCCAGCGCGCGCAGGTACACTCAATACACCCCATTATCCACAGGTTTGTTTTCATACCAATACAGTGTATCATTGTATCATTTTCCGTCCGCGATTGCAACCATTTTCCCCTCCGGCCGACGGCAGAAAAACCCAACAAATGTCCGTACCGGTCCGTCAAAAAACCTCGCCGGCGGCGAGGTTTTTTGACGGACAAGCCCAGGTCCCGGCCCGGTCCTTGTGAAAAAGGCAGTTTTTCAGGCGCGTCGTCCGCTCATTGGACGTCGTTGAACTCATCGTAAAAGCGGTCATGGATGACCTGCACCGCCCGGTCCGCGTCGCTGTTGTGGACCAGGACGGATACCTTGATCTCGCTGGTGGAGATCATATGGATGTTGATGCCCGCGTTGAACAGGGCCTCAAACATGGCGGCAGCCACGCCGGGGTTGTTGATCATGCCCGCCCCCACGATGGACACCTTGGCGATGTTGTCCGACACGTCGATATGGTCAAAGTGGATACTGTCCCGATGGTCCTCCAGCAGCTTCTGGGCCAGCTCCATGTCCCCCTTGGCCACGGTGAAGCTGATGTCCTTGGTATCGCTGCGCCCGATGGATTGGAGAATGATGTCCACGTTCACGTTGTTGCTGGCCAGCAGGGAGAAGATCTTAAAGGCGATGCCGGGGGTGTCCTCCAGACCCACCAGGGCCAGACGGGCGATGTTCTTATCCTTGGCGATGCCGCTGATGTGGGATCTTTCCATGGTCTTGACTACCTCCTTGACTTTTGTGCCGGGCTTGCCGGAAAAGCTGGACAGCACCTCTAATTTGACGCTGTACCGCTTCGCCATCTCCACCGAGCGGTTGTGGAGCACCTGAGCGCCCAGCGTCGCCAGCTCCAGCATCTCGTCATAAGTGATCTCCTCTAACTTGTGGGCGGAGGGCACCAGCCGGGGGTCGGCGGTGTATATGCCGTCCACATCGGTGTAGATCTGGCACAGGTCCGCGTGGAGGGCCGCCGCCAGAGCCACCGCCGAGGTGTCCGACCCGCCCCGGCCCAGGGTGGTGATATCGTCGTACTTGTTGATGCCCTGGAAGCCGGTAACGATGACGACGCGGTTCTTGTCCAGTTCGTCCAGCAGCCGTTCCGTCTTCACCCGCTTGATGCGGGCGTTGCCGTAGCCGGAATCTGTTCGGAACCCCGCCTGCCACCCGGTCAGGGACACCACGGGGCAGCCCAGCCGCTCGATCGCCATGGCGCACAGAGCGCAGGAGATCTGCTCCCCCGTGGACAGCAGCATATCCATCTCCCGCTTGGAGGCGGCGGGGTTGATCTCCACCGCCTTTTCTATCAGGTCGTCGGTGGTGTCCCCCTGGGCGGACAGCACCGCTACCACCCGGTTGCCCCGGCGGTAGGTGTCGGTGATGATGCGGGCCACGTTGCGCAAACGCTCCGCGTCGGCCACCGAGGACCCGCCAAATTTTTGCACGATCAATGCCATACTCTTTTCATCCTTCCGGATCGTTATTCCCAGTCCATTCTATGCCATCCCGGCTAATCAAGCACCCGGATGGCGGACAGGACCTCCACTCCGGCCAGCGCCCGGTCCAGCTCGCTCCGGGTCAACTCCCGCTCTGTGACGCAGGCGGTCTCTCCCGCCTCCGCCCCGGCCCGGGCCAGCGGCTTGCCGCCGCCCAGCGCGCCACGCAGCGTCTCCGCCCCGGCTCTGCCCCGGACATACCAGCGGCACGCCAGCCCGTCTGTGCCGCAGGTCACATCGTCGCCGCCGGGCGCCCAGTACAGCGCCTTGCGGTGGCCCATATTCCGGGCGATGTCGATAACGTCGGCCACCACCGCGGAAGCGGTGGGCAGCTTGCCGGCGCCCCGGCCGTAGAACATCACGTCCCCGATGGCGTCCCCACGGACGGTGATGGCGTTGAACACGTCCTCCACGCCGGACAGCGGGTCGCTGTTATCCACCAGATGGGGGGCCACATAGGCGCACAGCCGCCCGTCCTCCCGGCGGATGGCCCGGCCCAGCAGCTTGATCTTCTTCCCCGCCCCATCGGCATAGTCCACGTCCGCAAGGGTGATGCCGGAGATGCCCTCGGTGGGCACCTGCTCAGGGTAGACATGGCGGCCAAAGGCAATGGCGGACAGGATACAGATCTTCCGGCAGGCGTCGTGCCCCTCAATGTCGGCGGAGGGGTCCCGCTCCGCGTAGCCGTTGTCCTGGGCCTCCTTCAGGGCCGTCTCAAAGGGCAGTCCCGCCCGGATCATCCGGGTGAGGATATAATTGGTGGTGCCGTTGAGGATACCGCGGATCTCCAGGATCTCATTGGCGGCCAGGCACTGGGACAGGGGCCGGATGATGGGGATGCCGCCCCCCACGCTGGCCTCAAAGAGATAGCACACGCCCTTCTCCTTTGCCAGCTGGGTCAGCTCATACCCGTGAGCCGCCACCAGCTCCTTGTTGGATGTGACCACGCTCTTGCCCGCCTCCAGCGCCCGCCGCGTGTAGTCCAGCGCCGCCCCGATCCCGCCGATGGTCTCCACCACGATGTCCACCGCCGGGTCGGACTCGATGACGGAAAAGTCCCTGACAAAGCGGTCGGCAAAGGGGCTGTCCGGCAGCTCCCGCACGTCCAGAATGTATTTCAGCTTGACCAGTCCATCCGCCTTGCGGGCGATGCTGCTCTCGTGCCCGGTAAGCACCTCCGCCACGCCGGAGCCCACGGTCCCGAAGCCGAGGATCGCTACATTTACCATAGTTTCTACCCCTCGTATCACT
The DNA here is from genome assembly GCA_964624195.1 of uncultured Oscillospiraceae bacterium. Classification (GTDB taxonomy): domain Bacteria; phylum Bacillota; class Clostridia; order Oscillospirales; family Oscillospiraceae; genus Enterenecus. The sequence continues at coordinate 6,108 of CAZUWQ010000042.1, forward strand.
AAATTTCAAATGAATGGATCTCAGTGTCAGCCCGCCAGCACCTCGCAGCGGATCACCTTTTGATGGGTCCGCAGAGTGGCGAGCAATTCCTCCAGATCCGCGTCCAGCTGGGAGGTCTCCAGGCCCATCGTCACCGCCGCCGCGCCGCCGCCTGGAATAGCCTGGTTGATGGTGAGCACGTTTCCGCCCCAATCGGCGAACACATTCAGCACCGAGGACAGCGCCCCCGGCTCATTGCGCAGCAGGATCTGAATGGTGACGATCCTGCCGTGGAGCATATCGTGAAAGGGCCGGATGGCGTCCTTATATTTGTAGAAGGCGCTCCGGCTGATACCGACCCGGCGGGCGGCGGCGTTCACTGTCCGCTCCTCCCCTGTCTCCAGCATCCGCTTGGCGTCCGCCACCTTCAAATAAATTTCCGGCAGCGCCGACGCCTCCACAACAAAGTATTTCTCTCTCTGCGGCATTCCGACTCCCCTCTCCCATGTATGTCTCCGTCTCATGGCCTATTGTATCACACTGAAAGACAGCTCGCAATTCACACCCGCTCCCATTTTTCCACAAATATTTCCGGAAATCCCGCTGATTTTACAGCAAGGTTCCGAAGCTGCCTCTCGCGCCTTGCCGTCGACAAACCACAGGGGCCCGCCGCGGGAGCGCTCTCCCGCGGCGGGCCCCTGTTTATTTTGTACGCGGTCTTACTCGTCCATGTCGAAGGGCGGCACGTCCCTGCTCTGCTCCACGGCGTCGCCCTCGTAGGGCAGCTCCTCGGGGACGGCGGTCACCATATCCTGGCGGTACTGCATCTCCTGCCACTGCTCCTTGGTGATGAGTAACTGGCGGGGCTTGGAGCCCTCGAAGGGGCCCACCACGCCCTTTTCCTCCATCTGGTCCACAAGGCGGGCGGCGCGCCCGTAGCCCAGCTTCAGCCGGCGCTGGAGCATGGA
>CAZUWQ010000043.1:0-6938 GCA_964624195.1 uncultured Oscillospiraceae bacterium
GCCACGGTGATATTACTCACCAGGGAGGTGTCCTTGAGCATGGCGATCAGGCTGTTGCCCAGGGGCGGGAAGGCCGTCCGCATAGCCTGGGGCAGGACGATACGGCGGATGGTCTGCCACCAGGTCAGGCCCACGCACGCTCCGGCCTCCATCTGGCCCGCCGGAACAGATTCCAGCGCGGCCCGCACGGTCTCCGCGCAGTAGGCCCCCTCATTGAGGCCCAGGGCGATGACCCCGGCCACAAAAGCGGGGAGCTTCAGCCCGAGCTGGCCCAGGCCGTAGTAGATGATGAAGAGCTGGACCAGAAGAGGCGTCCCGCGAAACACCCATATGTAGAACCGGGAGAGCTGGGCCAGACCCGGCAGCCTGGCAAACTGGGTCAGCGCCACCAGCAGCGCCACCACCATAGACAGCGTAAAGGACAGGATGGTCATGGGAATGGTGACCAGCAGGCCGGGGACAAGGATGCGGGTCAAGCCCTGGAGCAATATTTCCAAAAGTCTCTGCGTCATTGTGATCCCTCACTTGACCGCGCGGCGTTTCCGGGCGGACAAACCGCTCCGCGGTCTGTTCAACAGCCATTATTATAAATTCGCCGCGTTCAAACATCAAATACCTATATTAAATGTCGTATTATGCCCAGAAGGCATAAAAGGTCACTTGTCATAGTGCCCCGATACCGTTTTCAGCCGCTCGATGACGGGCAGGTGCTGGGGGCAGACCTTCTCGCACTGCCCGCAGGCGACGCAGTCCCCGGCCCTGCCGAATTTTTCGGCCAGCGCCTCGTAGTCCTCCAGGCTCACCGTCCGGCGCTTTCGATCCAGGATCTCCCGCATATCCCTGTTGTAGAGGGAAAAATACTGGGGAATGGCGACGTGCATGGGACAGCCCCCGGTGCAGTAGGAGCAGCCGGTGCAGGGGATGGCGACCGAGTCTCTGATGATCTGAGCGGCCCTATGGCAGAGGGCCATCTCCTCCGCCGTCAGCGGCTGGAGATCCGTCATATAGCTCAGATTGTCCTCCATCTGCTCCAGGCTGGACATTCCGGACAGCACCACCATCACGTTGTCCAGCGAGGCCGCGAAACGGATGGCCCAGCTGGGTATCGACATTTCGGGGGCATGGTCCCGGAACATCCGCTCCGCCTCCTCCGGCACCTTTGCCAGGGTGCCGCCCTTGACCGGCTCCATGACGACGACCGGCTTGCCGTGCTTCACCGCCACGTCGTAGCAGGCCCCGGACTGCACGCCCCGGCTCTCCCAGTCCAGATAGTTGAGCTGGAGCTGGACAAACTCCACCTCCGGGTGCCTGGTGAGGATGTCATCCAGCACGTCGGCGGTGTCGTGGAAGGAGAAGCCTATGTGCCTGACCAGCCCCTGGGCCTTCTTCTCCAACAGCCAGTTGAAGCAGTCCAGCTTCTCATACTTGGGCAGCGAGGCCGCCCCGATGGCGTGGAGCAGGTAATAGTCGAAGTACCCCGCGCCGGTCTTTTCCAGCTGCGCGTTGAAAACCTTGTCCCTGTCCTCCAGGGAATCGAAAAACTCGGAGTGGAGCTTGGTCGCCAGGGTGAAGCTGTCCCTGGGATAGCGGTCCACCAGGGCGGTCTTCGCCACCCGCTCGCTGGCAAAGCCGTGGTACATCCACGCGGTGTCAAAATAGGTAAAGCCCTTTCCCATGAACAGGTCCACCATCCGCTTGACCTGCTCCACGTCCACATCTGCGGCGTTGTCCCGGTCCAGCCGCGGCAGACGCATCATCCCGAAGCCCAGTTTTTTCATTTCAGTGTCCTCCCGCTATGGTAAAAATCTCATGATACCAGTATACAACACAAACCGCTCCGCGCCAAGGGCAATTTTTCGGCGCCGGAACGTCACGCCCGAAGCGCGCCCGCGCCCTTGATAAAAAGCTTGTACTTTCCCCGCGCAGGCGCTATAATCGGGTCAAGGAGGCGATCACGATGGCAAAGATCAGGCTGAATGACGACCCCGAGGTGGTCAGGACTATCCGGGCCGGACTGGCGGCCAAGGGCGGCTACTGTCCCTGCAAGGTGGGCAAGGACGAGAGCATCAGGTGTATGTGCCAGGAGTTCCGGGACCAGATCGCCGACCCGAACTATGAGGGCTACTGTCACTGCAGGCTGTATTACAAGGAGAAGTAAAGAACAGGCACGGCAGAAAAGCGAAAGTCTCCCGTTCTCTCCATTGGAGGACGGGAGACTTTTTACCTGTCGCGGTCCTGGTCCGGTCAGTCCAGCGCTGTCGAGGCGGCCAGCAGCTTTTTGGTGTAGTCGTGCTTTGGATGGTCGTAGACGGCGTCCACGTCCCCTTCCTCCACGATCTCCCCCTGGTACATGACGGCCACCCGGTCGCACAGCTCATAGACCACCCCCAGGTCGTGGGAGATGAACAGGTAGGACAGGCCCAGCGTTTCCCGCAGGTCCGCCAGCAGCTGCAGTATCTGGGCCTGCAGCGTCACGTCCAGGGCGGACACGGGCTCGTCCAGTATGATGAGGCGGCTGCCCTGCATCAGGGCGGAGGCGATGGCCACCCGCTGGCGCTGGCCGCCGGACAGCTGGGCGGGGCGGCGGTCCAGGTGCTCCCGGTCCAGCCCCACCAGCTCCGCCATCTCCAGCACCCGGCGGCGGCGCTCCGCCCGATCCCTTACGCCGATGACCCGCAGTGGTTCCTCCAGGATCCATTCCACCGTTTTGACGGGGTTCAGCGAGCCGTAGGGGTCCTGAAACACCATCTGGGGCCGCTCACTGTTCACTGTCAGCTCTCCGGTGACGTCCGTCACCATGCCCAACACGCATTTCGCCAGGGTGGACTTGCCCGAGCCGGACTCGCCCACGACGCCCAGCGCCTCTCCCCGCTCCAGCGTCAGGGACACGTCCCGGAGCACCTGCTTCCGGTTTTTCCCTTTGCCATACCAGCTGTTGAGATGACGGGTCTGAAACGCGAATTCAGTTTCCATTCAGCGCCCCTCCCTTCAGCTTTTTCCGGGTGGGGCGGGCGGCGATGAGCTGCCGGGTGTACTCCTGCTGAGGGTGGTAAAACACCTGATCCACCGGCCCCTCCTCCACGATCAGCCCCTTCTGCATCACCACCACCCGCCGGCACAGGGCCCGCACCACGCCCAGGTCGTGGGAGATGAACAGGATGGCGGTGCCCTCCCTGCGGTTGATCTCCTTCAGCGTCTCCAGGATCTGCGCCTGGATCGTCACGTCCAGGGCGGTGGTGGGCTCGTCGGCGATGAGCAGCTTGGGCCGCAGCACCAGGGCGGCGGCGATCATGGCCCGCTGACGCATCCCGCCGGACAGCTCATGCGGATAGCAGTGATACAGTTTCTCCGGCTCGTCCAGCTCCGCCAGCCGCATGGCCTCCAGCGCCAGCCGCTTCCGCTCCGCCGGGGGCAGCTTGCGGTGGATATACAGCGCCTCCTCCACCTGCTTGCCGATCTTCATGGTGGGATCCAGGGATGTCATGGGCTCCTGAAAGATGATGGACAGCTCTTCCCCCTGATAGCCCCTCAGCTCCGCCCGGCTGAGTTCGAGCAGGTTTACCCCCTCAAACTCCACCCGACCGGTCACGCCGGCCGTTGAACGCTCGATAAGGCCCATGATGGCGTGGGCGGTCATGGACTTGCCGGACCCCGACTCGCCCACCACGCCCACCACCTCCCCGTCATCCATCCGGAGGTTGAAGTCCCTGACGGCGGTAAACGGCTCCTGCCTGTCGTGAAACACCACGGACAGGTGCTCGATATTCAGCATCATCCGCCCTCACCGATCCTTTCCCGGATGCCCTCGCCCACCATGCCCACGCCCAGGATCAGCAGTACCATGACCAGGGCGGGGAAGATCGTATACCAGGGGGCGGTAAACAAGTAGCTCTGGGCCTCCTTCAGCATCAGGCCCAGGCTGGAGTCCGGCAGGGTGACGCCGATGCCCAGATAGCTCATGGACGCCTCCGCCAGCACCGCGTTGTTGAAGCCGATGGTCAGCCCCGACAGCATCACAGGCCAGATGTTGGGCAGGATATGGACAAAGATGATCCGCAGGTCGGACACGCCGGTGAGCCGGGCCGCCCGCACAAAGTCCCGGTCCCGGTACTTCAGAAATTCCCCCCGGACCAGCCGGGCAAAGCTGGGCACGAACAGGATGCCCAGCGCGCCGATGACGTTGTACTTGCCCGCCCCGATGACGGCGATGACCACCAGGCCCAGCAGGACGCTGGGAAAGGCGGCGACGGCGTCGCACAAACGCATAATAAGGGCGTCCGCCGCCCCGCCGTAATAGCCGCACAGAGCGCCGATGATCAGCCCCAGCACCGCCCCCACCGCCAGCACCGCCAGGGCGATGCCCAGAGTGGCTCCCGCCCCGTCCAGAGTCCGGGACAGGATGTCCCGCCCCATCTGGTCACAGCCGAAGGGGTGGGCCAGGCAGGGCTTGAGGTACTTGTCCGCCAGGCTTGTGGCCGTGGGCTCATAGGGGGTCCAGAACGCGCCCACGGCGCTGAATACCAGCATAATACCGGTGAGGACGGAGCCGAAGGTGAGATACCAGTTCCGCTTCTTCACGCCCTCACCTCCCCTCGATCCGGGGGTCCATCACCCGGTAGAGCAGGTCGGCCAGGAAGTTGCACAGCACCACCGCCGACGCCACGATGACCACGATGGCCTGCACCACCGGATAGTCCCGGTTCCCGATGGAGGACACCAGCATCTGGCCCAGCCCCGGGATGCCGAACACCTGCTCAATGACGATGGAGCCGGCCATGATGTCCGCGATGGCCATGGCCAGAAAGGTGACCACCGGGATCATGGCGTTGCGCAGCACATGACGCCGCAGAGCGGTCGCCCGGGAATTGCCCTTGCTGTACGCCGTGCGGATGTAGTCCTGCTTCAGCTCGCTGACGATGGAGCCCCGAAGCAGCTTCACCGTCATGGCGCTGCGGGGCAGGGCCACCGCCAGCGCCGGAAAGAGCATATACCACAGGTGCGCCCCCAGACCCTGGCTCGGCGGCACATACTCCGGCCGGAACCAGTGGAGCACCAGGGCAAACAGGTACATCAGCCCGATGCCCACCACGAAGTTGGGGATGGACATGGTCAGCTGGGTGAACACCGTGATGATCCGGTCCACCACCCCGCCGGGGCGGCGGGCGCAGATCAGCCCCAGGGGGATGGAGATGCAGATGATGAGCACCAGGGCGATGACCGCCAGGGTCATGGTGGCCCCCACCCTGGCCGCCAGCAGCTGGGACACGGGCATATCATAGTTGTATGAGGTGCCGAGATCACCGGTAAGCGCGCCCCCCAGCCACCGGAGGTACCGCTGCCACACCGGCAGGTCCAGCCCCAGCTGTGCCCGGAGAGCGGCGATCTGTTCCTCCTCCGCCTCCGTGCCCAAAATGGACGTGGTGGGGTCGCCTGGGATGATAGAAAAGGCCAAATACGCCAGTATGGTCACCAGCAGCAGGGTGCCCACCAGCAAAAGCACCCGTTTCGCGATCGACTTTGCCATGGGGGTCCCCCCTTCTGAAAAAATAAGCCGCCGGTCGGCGGCTTATTTTTTGCTCATTGACTCATTTGAAGTAGATAGTGCTCATGTCCAGCACATAGGTCTGGTAGAAGGTGTACCCGTCCAGCTGGGGGTCCATCACCACCAGGTCGCACATATCCTGGATCCACAGGCTGGCGGCCTCCTCGTTGAGGATGGTCTCCGCCCGCTTATACAGGCTGATCTGCTCCTCCAGGTCCAGCGTGGCCATGGCGTCCGCCACCGCCTGGTCGAACTCCGGGCTGTTGAAGTTGATGAAGTTCTTCTTGTGGTCGCTGGTATACCGCTGGAGCATCTCGCGGGCCGTCATGTCGGAGGCGGCGATACCGCACACAGTGGTCTCATACTCCCGGCCCTTATAGACGTCGCTGTACCAGCTATCCCACTCCACCACATCCAGCGTGGCGGTGATGCCCACCTGCGCCAGGTCTTCTGCGATGAGTTGGGCAGTGTCGATATGCTGCTGATAGTTGGATGGGACGGTGATGGTCATGGAGAAGCCGTCCGGGTAACCGGCGTCCGCCAGCAGGGTCTTGGCCTTCTCCACGTCCTGCTGGTAGTTCTCCGCCAGCTCAGGCATGAAGTAGTTCACATGGGCGGGGTACATACTGGTGCCCGTGGCCACGCCGTCGCCGTCGCACACGAAGTCGATGATCTCCTGCACGTCGATGGCGTAATACATGGCCTGCCGCACCCGAACGTCGTCAAAGGGGGCCACGGCGTTGTTGATATACAGGGCCTGGACCAGCTTCATGGTGTCCTGGAGGATAGTGAAGCTCCCCTCCACCTCCGGGCGCACCGTGTTGGGCAGGTGGATCACCAGGTCCAGCGTGCCGCCCTTCAGCCCCATGACCAGGCTGTTGGTATTCAGGATGATCTTGAAGGTGACCTTGTCCAGCTTGGCGCCCTCCCCCCAGTACTCGTCAAACCGCTCCATCACCAGACTGTCCTGGGGGGTGTAGGAGACGAACTTGAAGGGTCCGGTCCCGATGGGCTGGGAGGTGATGGTAGCGCCGCTGTCCTTGGGGATGATGTAGGCCGCCATGGAGTTGATGAACTCCAGATTGGCCTCCGCCAGAGTGACCACCACATGGCTGTCATCCGGCGCCGTGATGCCGGTGACATTAGAAAACGCCGAGATCAGGGGAACTCCATCGTTCTCCGACCCGGCGCACCGTTCCAGGGAATAGATCACATCCTCGACAGTGACCGGGTCCCCGTTGTGAAACTTTACGCCTTCCCGCAGAATGAAGGTGTACGTCAGCCCGTCGGGGGAGACCTCATAGTCACTGGCGACAGCGGGGACCACCCCCCCGTCAGGGCTGGCTTTCATCAGCCCCTCGAAGATGTTGAACAGCACCTCGCGGGTCCCCGCCGT
>CAZUWQ010000044.1:0-6828 GCA_964624195.1 uncultured Oscillospiraceae bacterium
AGGGGCAGAACGTGGTGCCTGTCCTCTCCGGCGGCAACATGGACGTGATCACCATCTCTTCTCTGGTCCAGCACGGGCTCATCAACCGCAGCCGCATCTTCACCTTCTCGGTGCAGCTGCCAGACCGCCCCGGCGAGCTGCTGCGGGTGGCGGAGCTGGTGGCGGCGGTCAACGGCAACATCATCAAGCTGGACCACAATCAGTTCGTCAATCTCAACCGCCAGGCGGGAGTGGAGCTGAAGGTGACCCTGGAGGCCTTCGGCAAGGCCCACAAGGAGGAGATCCTGGGCAAGCTGCGCCACGCGGGCTACGACGCCCGGGAGGTGGCCACCTCCAGCGTGTATTCCTGACCGGGTAAAACCGGATGGGCTCCGGCGGGGCGGCGTCCCACCGCCCCGCGGCGGAGCTTTTCTCCGCCGCGGGGCTATTCAAGCGCGGCATGCCGGCGCGGCGCGGTGGCGGAGGCGAGCGGGAGCCATAGGAAGCCCCCCGCCAGCCCGGCCGGCGACCTCCGCGTGCTGTATCCTATGCGCCCTTCGGCCCGGCGGTGCCTTTGGCCGGGCCTGTCCCACCGGTTTGTCCCTGACCGTTCCGCAGCAAAGGAGGCTGAAATCATGGTAAAGATCGCCCCTTCCATTCTGTCCGCCGATTTTTGCGATCTGGCAAACGACATCCACCGCATCCGCACCGCCGACTGGGTCCATGTGGACGTGATGGACGGCGCCTTTGTGCCCAACATCACCGTCGGCGTGCCGGTGGTCAAGTCCATTCGCGGTCACACGGATATGTTTTTAGATGTGCATCTGATGATCGACAAGCCGGTGCGGTACATCGACGCCTTCGCCCAGGCGGGGGCCGATCTGCTGTCCGTCCACCTGGAGGCGGACCATCCCACCCGCATCGCCGAGGCGCTGAAGGTCATGGAGGCCAACGGGGTAAAGAAGGCGGTGGCCCTGCGGCCCATCACCTCCCCGGAGGCGGTGCTGCCCTATATCGAGCAGTTGGACATGGTGCTGGTGATGACGGTGGAGCCGGGCTTCGGCGGGCAGGCCTTTATGACCCGTCAGCTGGACACCATCCGCCGGGTGCGGGAGATCATCAATGAGCGCAATCCCGCCTGCGACCTGGAGGTGGACGGCGGCATCAACCCGGAGACCGCCCGCCAGGTGGTGGCCGCCGGCGCCAACGTGCTGGTGGCCGGCTCGTCGGTCTACGGCGCGCCTGACATCGCCCTGGCCATCGAGACGCTGCGGGGGTGACCCCACCGGAACGCGGTACTGTTTTTCAAGATCATTGACACGAGGTGTGTTCTATGGATCATTTTCCCCCCGCGCTGGAAACGCTGGTAGAGCAATTTGCCAAACTACCCGGCGTGGGCAGAAAGAGCGCGCAGCGGCTGGCCTTTTACCTCCTGAGCCAGCCGGAGGAGACGGCAAAGGCGTTTGCTGACGCTATTCTCAACGCCAAGGCGTCCATCTCCTGCTGCCCGGTGTGCCAGAATCTCACCGAGGGGGCGGGTCCCTGCGCCCTGTGCGCCTCCCCCCGGCGGGACCACAGCCTGGTGTGCGTGGTGGCCGACCCCAAGGACGTGGTGGCGATGGAGCGCTCCCGGGAGTACCAGGGCCTGTACCATGTGCTCCACGGGGTCATCTCCCCCATGAACCATGTGGGGCCGGACGACCTGCGGGTGCGGGAGCTGCTGGAGAGGGTGTCCGCCGGCGGCATCCGGGAGGTCATCATGGCCACCAACCCGGACACCGAGGGGGAGGCCACCGCCATGTATCTGTCCCGGCTGCTGAAGCCCTTCGGCGTAAAGGTCACCCGCCTGGCCTACGGCATCCCCGTGGGCAGCCATCTGGAATTTGCCGACGAGGCCACCCTCTCCCGCGCCCTGGAGGGCCGGCGGGAGATGTGAAAAACGGGAAGCGTTGCGCACGGCTCAATTCCACCAAAGCAGCGCGAGAGGTCGACCCCTTGGGGCTGACCTCTCGCTTCTTTTTATGAGACTGTCTCGCGGCGGGCTCTTCCCGGCCGGGCTCGGTTTGCGATGGCGGCTTGTTCGGTCGTCATTGCCGGATGCAGATCACGCGCCTTGGCAAGGCCGCGTCACCGGCCGCCGCATGGAGGGGCTCTCATTCCGCTTTTTTCGCGCGCTCCACCATCAGCGGCGCCACCTGGAACAGGTCTCCGCAAATGCCGTAGTCCGCCACCTCAAAGATGGGCGCGTCCGGGTTGGAGTTCACGGCGATGATGCACTCGCTGTCCTGCATCCCGGCCTTGTGCTGGATGGCCCCGGAGATGCCCAGGGCAATGTAAACGCGGGGGCGCACCGTCTTGCCTGTCTGCCCCACCTGATGATCGGCAGTGATCCAGCCCGCATCCACCACCGCACGGGACGCGCCCACCACGCCGTGCAGGGCGTCCGCCAGCTCCTGGGCCAGCGCAAGCCCGCGCTTTACATCCCTGCTGATGCCGTAGCCCACGGCCACCACCACCTCGGCGCCGATCAGGTCTACGGCGGTCTTGGCCTCTTTCACTACCTCCAGCACCTTCGTCTTGAGATCAGCGTCGGTCAGGGATACCGGGCACAGCTCCACCTGGCAGGCGTCGGCTCTGGCCCGGTCAAAGGCCGCGCGCTTCATCACGCCGGGGCGCACCGTGGACATCTGGGGACGGAACCGGGGGCAGATGATGGTGGCCATCAGGTGCCCGCCGAAGGCCGGACGGGTCATTTTCAGGCCCCGGTCGTCCTCGTCAAACTTCATGCCGTCCACGTCCAGCGTGGAGGTGCTTTTCAGAAACTCTTTGTACTTCGCCGCATCCACGTCCAGGTGGGTGCAGTCGGCGGTGAGGCCGGTGTGCAGCCGTGCCGCGCACCGGGGACCCAGATCCCGCCCGATGTTGGTGGCTCCGATCAGCACGATCTCCGGCTTCTTCTCCATCACCAGGCCGCAGATCACCTTGGTATAGGCGTCGGTGGTGTAGTGCCGCAAAAGCGCGCTCTGGCACACATACACCCGGTCGGCTCCGTAGCCGCCCAGCTCGCGGGCCAGGTTTTCCACCTTGTCGCCCAAAAGCAGACCGCACAGCTCCACACCCAGGTCGTCGGCCAGCTTCCGGCCCTCGCTGAGCAGCTCAAAATCAGTGGGGTTCAGCTCCCCCTCCCGCTGCTCGCAGAACACCCATACGCCCCGGAAGGCGTTGGGATCGGTATTCACAAATCGAGACATATTTCGCCCTCCTCAAATGATGTGCTTTTCCGCCAGCGCGGTGAACAGCCGCTCCACGGTCTCCCTTCCGGAGCCCTCCAGCATGACGCCCGCGCCCTTCACCGGGGGCGAGAAGGACTTGTACACATTGGTAGGAGAGCCCTTCAGCCCGATGGTGTCCGGCTCGATGAGGGGCTCGTCCTTCAGCGTCTCATAGTCGTACACCGTGTACGGCTTTTTGTCGCACTCCAGGATGCCCCGCACGGTCATATACCGCGGCGTGTTCAGCTCCTTGATGCAGGTGACCAGGCAGGGGGTCTGAGTCTGGATGGTCATGTAGCCGTCCTCCAGCATCCGCTTCACGGTGAGGGTCCTGCCCTCCAGCTTCAGATCGGCGGCGTAGGACACCTGGGGGATGTCCAGCTTTTCCGCGATCTGCGGTCCCACCTGGGCGGTGTCGCCGTCGATGGCCTGGCGGCCGCAGAAGATGATATCGTCAGCCTCCAGCCCCAGGTGGGCGATGGACGCGGCCAGGATCTGGGAGGTGGCGAAGGTGTCGGAGCCGCCGAACTCCCGGCCGGACACCAGGATCGCCTCGTCACACCCCATGGCCAGCAGCTCCCGCAGCATCCCGGCGGCGGGGGGCGGGCCCATGGACACCAAGACCACTTTGGCGTCCGGGTGAACGTCCTTCAGGGCCAGGGCGGCCTCCACGGCGTTCAGGTCATCCGGGTTTGTGATGGTGTCCATGGACGCCCGATCCATGGTGCCGTCCGCCTTGACGGCCACCTTGCCGGAGGTGTCGGGCACCTGCTTCACACAGACAATGAATTTCATGTTCCTTCTCCCTCCCTCACTTCAGCAGGCTGCCGGAGATCACCATCTGCTGCACCTGGGACGTGCCCTCGTAGATACTGGTGATCCGGGCGTCCCGGTAGAACCGTTCCACCTTGTATTCCTTGATGTACCCGTAGCCGCCGTGGATCTGCACAGCCTGATACGCCACCCGGTTGCACATCTCGGCGGCATACAGCTTGCACATGGCGCACAGCTTTGAGCTCTCCGGGTCGCCCGCGTCCTTGCGCACGGCGGTAGAATAGATGAGCTGCCGGGCCGCCTCGATCTCGGTGGCCATGTCGGCGATCATGAAGCTGATGGCCTGGAACTTGGCGATAGGCTTGCCGAACTGCTTGCGCTCCTTGGCGTATTTCACGGACTCGTCCAGGCAGCCCTGGGCGATGCCCAGCGCCTGGGCCGCCATACCCAGGCGGCCCCCGTCCAGGGTCTTCATGGCGGTGGCGAAGCCCTTGTGCAGCGGGCCCAGCAGATCGGACTTGTGGACGCGCACGCTGTCCAGGATGATGTCGCTGGTGGGATAGCCGATGATGCCCATCTTGTTCTCCGGCTTGCCGCAGGACACGCCGGGCAGCTTCATATCCACAATGAACATGGAGATGCCCTTGGAGCCCTTCTGACTCGGATCTGTCTTGGCGTATACGATGGCGTAGTCCGCGAAGGGCGCGCCGGAGATGAAGGTCTTGCGCCCGTTGAGGACGAAATAGTCCCCATCCTGGACGGCGGTGGTGAGGGTGCCGCCGGCGTCGGAGCCCGCCCCCGGCTCGGTGAGGGCGAACACAATGATCTTCTCACCCTTGGCGCAGGGAGTGAGGTATTTCTGCTTCTGTTCCTCAGTGCCGCAGAACATCAGCGGCCCGCCGCCCAGGGAATTGGACGTGTTGGCGTAGATGGACAGCACCGGGGACACCCGGGCGAACTCCTCCACCATCATGGCGTAGGCCAGGCTGTCGCCGCCCTGTCCGCCGTACTCCACGGGGATCTTCACGCCCATGAAGCCGTACTTTGACATCCTGCGGTGCATATCCCAGTCAAATTCGCCGGTCTCCTCCAACTTATCCAGCAGCTCGTCCGTGAACTCCGTCTCCGCGAATTGCCGGAACAGCTTACGCGTCATCTGCTGCTTTTCGGTCAAGATCATGTCATTTCCTCCTTAGCTCCGGTTTTGTTCCAGGTAAGCGCCCAGCCCGCCCCAGCGCTCCCGGAAAATGGCGGGGTCCATGGTCTTCAGGTCCGCGGATACAGCGGGGGCAAAGTCCATGTGGGCCAGGATATCCCGCTCCAGGTCGATGCCGGGGGCGATCTCGATCAGGGTCATCCTGCCGCCGATAAGCCGGAACACACAGCGCTCGGTGATGTACAGGATAGTCTGATCCGGCCGGGCATACTTGCCGGAGAAGGTGATCTGTTCCACCTGCTTGACGAACTTTTTCGCCTTGCCCTCCTCTGCCACCGTGAGCTTGCCGTCCTCCACCTTCAGCTTGGCCTTTGCCATAAACGTGCCGCAGAACACCACCTTTTTGGCGCTCTGGGTGATGTTGATGAAGCCGCCGGGGCCGGTGAGCCGGGAGCCGAACTTGGACACGTTCAGGTTGCCCGCCTCGTCCGCCTGGGCCAGGCCCAGCACGGTGATGTCCAGCCCGCCGCCGTCGATCATGTCGAACATATCATTGTGGAGCATGGTGCACTCCGGGTTGTAGCTGCTCCCGAAGTTGGGCAGGGCCGCGGGCACGCCGCCCACCGCGCCGGTCTCGGCGGTGAGGGTGATGCTGTCCGTGTACCCTTCCTCCGCCACGATGGACGCCACGTCCGCCGGGATGCCCACGCCCAGGTTGGCGATGCTGCCCGCCGCCAGCTCCATGGCGCACCGGCGGCACAGCACCTTGCGGTCGCTGAGCGGCAGCCGGGGCAGCGCCCCCACCGGCTTCCTGATCTGCCCGGAGAAGGCGGGCTCGAAGTACACGCCCTCCGCCTGCCAGCAGGCCATGGGGTCGGTCGCCTGCACCACATAGTCCACTAAAATGCCGGGGATCTTCACATCCTTGGGGGCCATGACGCCGCTCTTGGTGACATACTCCACCTGGACGATGACGATGCCGCCGCTGTTCTTCGCCGCCATCGCCACCGCAAGGCCCTCGTTGAGCACACTCTCGTGCTCAAAGGTGATGTTGCCGTGCTCGTCGGCGGTGGTGCCCCGGAGCAGGGCCACATGGACGGGGAAGCTCTTGTAGAACAGGTACTCCTCTCCCCGGAACTCCACCAGCTCCACCAGGTCATCGGTGGTGACGGAGTTCATCTTACCCCCCTCGACGCGGGGGTCTACAAAGGTGCCCAGCCCCACCTTAGTGAGCAGGCCGGGCCGCCCGGCGGCGATCTCCCGCCACAGGTTGACGATGACTCCCTGGGGCAGGCAGTGGCACTGGAGCTTGTTCTGCCGCACCAGCTCGGTGAGGGCAAAGGCGGAACCGATGTGGGCGGCGGACCAGCGGGTGACCAGCCCCGGCCCCGCCTCACCGAAGCGGGTGACGCCCCGGGCGCCATGGGCCTGGTCCGGCCCGCCCTCCCGAGGATTGCGCTCCCAGCCCACGAAGCCGTTGCCGTAGCCCCAGTCTCCCATGGCGCTGCCCTGCTTCAGGTTCAGATCGCGGGGGTGACCTGTCTCCTTGAAGCTGTCCCGGATGGCGCAGGCCACCTCCTCCGGCCAGCCGGACAGCCCCATCCCCGCCAGGCCCACCGTGGCCCCATCCGGGATCAGCTTCGCCGC
>CAZUWQ010000045.1:0-3455 GCA_964624195.1 uncultured Oscillospiraceae bacterium
GTTTTTGTGTGCGCTGTTGATACGACGGCATATTTGGGGGGATCGCGGAGCCGATCTTCCCATGCCGGATCTCATCTATAGAAAGGTGTCTGCAAGTTATGGGCAAAGTGATCGGTATTGACCTTGGAACGACCAACAGCTGCGTTGCCGTTGTGGAAGGCGGCCGGCCTGTCATCATTCCCAATGATAAGGGGGAGCGGACCACTCCCAGCGTGGTGGCATTCAGCAAGGATGGAGAACGGATCGTGGGCAGCGCCGCCCGCCGCCAGGCCGCCACCAATGCCGAGCGCACCATCAGCTCCGTCAAGCGGCACATGGGCACGGACTGGAAGGTGGACATTGACGGGAAGAACTACAATCCCCAGGAGATCAGCGCCATGATCCTGCGCAAGCTGCGGCAGGACGCGGAAAGCTATCTGGGTGAGAGCGTCACCGACGCGGTCATCACCGTCCCCGCCTATTTCAACGATATCCAGAGGCAGGCCACAAAGGACGCCGGCCGTATTGCCGGGTTAAACGTCCTCCGCATTATCAATGAGCCGACCAGTGCTGCTCTGGCCTATGGCCTTGACAACGGGGCCCCCCAGAAGATCATGGTCTACGATTTGGGCGGCGGCACCTTCGATGTGTCCATCATCGAGATCGGGGACGGGGTTATTGAGGTCCTTGCCACTTCCGGCGACAATCACCTGGGCGGGGATGACTTTGACCAGCGCATAGCCGAATATTTGGCCGGCCGCTTCCGTCAGAGCACCCACATCGACCTGCGCCGGGATCCCGCGGCCATGTTCCGTATACGGGAGGCGGCGGAGCAGGCCAAGAAAGAACTATCCGCTTCCGAAAGCGCCCAAATCAACCTGCCTTATATCGCCCAGAGCCGCAGCGGTCCCCTTCATCTGGAGGACACCCTCACCCGGGCCAAATTCAACGAGCTGACCTGTGATCTGGTGGAGCGCACCGCCATTCCCGTGAAAACCGCTTTGAATGACGCGGGGATCGCCGCCTCCGAATTGGGCCGGGTGCTGCTGGTGGGCGGTACCACCCGGATCCCCGCGGTGCAGGATAAGGTGAACCAGCTCACCGGAATGACCCCCTCGAAGAACATCAACCCTGACGAATGTGTGGCTCAGGGGGCCGCCGTACAGGGCGATACCCTCTCCGGCGGAAAGTTGGAATTGGCTGGAGCCGGAACCGGCATCCTGCTGCTGGACGTGACGCCTCTGAGCCTGTCCATCGAGACGGTGGGCGGCGTGGCCACGCGGCTGGTAGAGCGAAATTCCACCCTGCCCATCCACTATTCTCAGGTGTTCACCACCGCGGCGGCCTATCAGCCCAGTGTGGAGATCCACGTTCTCCAAGGGGAACGCCCTATGGCAAAGGACAACAAGACCATCGGCAAGTTCAGCCTGAAGGGGATCAAACGCGCACCCGCCGGCGTTCCACAGATCAACGTGACATTCGATATAGACACGAACGGAATTTTGAAGGTCTCCGCCAAGGATCTGGACACCGGAAAAGAGCAGTCCATCACGATCACTGCCAATGAAAAAATGTCCGACGCCGAAATCGAACAGGCCATCCGGGACGCCGAGCAATATGCTTCTCAAGACAGCGTGCGCCGGGAGGCGCTGACCCTCTGCGCTGAGGCGCAAGCCCTGCTGGACCAGGTGGATCGCGCCCTCGGTGTGGCCGGCAAGCAGATCGACAAGGCGGAAAAGCAGCAGGTCAAGGAGGACTACAATGTCCTGCGTAAGCTGCTGGGCAAGGCAAAGCCCGCCAACATGGTCCAGGCTGATCTGGATGCCATCCGGGAGGCAAAGCTCCGGCTGGAAAGCTCCGCTTCCCATTTGATGCAGATCCTTGACGGGACGGAACAGGCAAAAAAATGATACGCGGAAGCCCTGATCAAATCCCTGCGCGTCCGGATTTGACCAGGGCTTCTCTATATATAGAAAACGCTTCGTTTCCCACGTTCCTATTCATGCAGCTTGGGAAACAGGGCTTTCATGGCGGGATAGATCTGCCTGAACTGCTGATACCGCTCCTCATAGCGCGCGGTGAGCCCGGGGTCCGGCTCCAGCGTGTCCGCCACGCGGATCAGAGCGTCGCAGGCGGCCCGGACGGTGGAATACCTGCCTGTGGCGACCATAGCAAGAATAGCCGCGCCGTAGCCGGGCCCCTGCTCGGTGGTCGCCATATCCAGGGGGATACCCAGGATGTTGGCTGTGATGACCCGCCACAGCCTGGACTTACTGCCGCCGCCGCAGATGTGAGATCGGGGGATGTCCACACCCAGACCGCGGGCGGCCTCAAAGCTGTCCCGGATGGCGAAGGCGACGCCCTCCAGCATGGCCTGCGTCATGTCGGCCCGGGTGGTGTCCATGGTCATGCCCACGAAGACGCCCCGGGCGTCGGCGTCGTTGATGGGGGAGCGCTCTCCCATGAGGTAGGGCAGAAAATAGACGTGATCCCGGCCCAGCCTGTCCTCGGTGATAGGGGCCTGCTCCCCGGCAAAATCGATGGTATTCAGGATCGTCTCCGACCACCATTTGTTGCAGGCGGCGGCGGACAGCATACAGCCCATCAGATGATAGCCGCCGTCGGCGTGGGCGAAAGCGTGGAGGGCGTTGTTGGGGTCCACGCCGAATTTGTCCAAAGAAATGAAGATGGTGCCGGAGGTGCCCAAACTGATATTGCAGCCGCCCGCGCCCACAGTGCCGGTGCCCACAGCGGCGGCGGCATTGTCCCCAGCGCCCGCGCACAC
This sequence comes from uncultured Oscillospiraceae bacterium, assembly GCA_964624195.1. Taxonomy (GTDB): domain Bacteria; phylum Bacillota; class Clostridia; order Oscillospirales; family Oscillospiraceae; genus Enterenecus. The sequence goes on from CAZUWQ010000045.1 coordinate 2,765, forward strand.
TACGGTGTCCGCGTTCAAGCCCAGTTTTTCCGCCACATCGGGCTTCAGCGTACCCACAGCCTCCCAGCTTTCGTGGAGCTTGGGCAGTTGGGCGGCGGAGATACCGCAGATATCGCACATTTCCTGAGACCAGCGTTTGTGTTCCACATCCAGCAGCAGCGTACCGGAGGCGTCGGAGTAGTCGGTGGCGTGGACGCCGGTGAGACAGTAGACCAGATAGTCCTTGGGCAGCATGATCTTCTCGATCCGTGCGAAATTTTCCGGTTCATTGGCGCGCATCCATAACAGCTTCGGAGCGGTGAAACCGGCAAACGCGATGTTGGCGGTATAGCGGCTCAACGTCTCCCGCCCAATGGTTTCGTTGAGGTAGTCCGCTTCCCTGGCGGCGCGCCCATCGTTCCAGAGAATGGCAGGGCGGATGACCCGGTCATCCTTATCCAGCGCCACCAGACCATGCATCTGGCCGCCCGCGCCGATGCCCTTGACCTCGCCGGGATCAACACCGGCGAGCAGCTCCGGCATACCGGTCAGGACGGCCTGCCACCAGTCCGCCGGGGCCTGCTGGCTCCAGCCGGGATGGGGAAACTCCAGAGGATATTCCTTGGTCACTTCATTTCTGACCTGACCTTCCTCGTCCACCAGCAGCAGTTTAGCGGCGGAGGTGCCCAAATCAATACCAACATACAGCATC
>CAZUWQ010000045.1:3555-6773 GCA_964624195.1 uncultured Oscillospiraceae bacterium
GTTATCGTGTATAATTTTGGAGAAGCGAATCGAATCAGCCGTATCCACGCCGCCTCTGGGCGGTTAATTTTTAGGGGCTCGTAAATAAACGTTTATTTTTCAGGCGGCTCCGCCGGATGCTGCCGCCCCATGACTGATCCCCCTTTCCCACAGAGCACATTACACATTATCTGTGTAGGAGATGACCCTTCCCATGGTTTCATCCAGACCGTCCTCCCGGCGCTCTGCCGCCCCCAAGCGCCTGGCCACGTTCAGACGGTACAGGGGCTCCCGGCGCGGGCCGCCCCTCTGGTCCCTGATGATCGTTCTCGCGGGCCTGTCGGTGGTCGCGGCGGTGCTCGTCGTCTGCTTCCTCGGCCCGGCGAGGCAGTCTGCCCCTGTGGCCGATGCCTCGGCACAGCCGTCCGCTTCCCCCTCCGCGGAGCCCGCCGCCACATCTTCCCCGGCCCTCACCTCTCTGGCCGATCCCGTTACCCTGCCGACCCCCTCCGCGGACCTCTCCTCCGCGGCGGAGACCTCCCCGGCGCAGACTGACGCGCCGGTCCCGGGAGAGGTGGACCAGCCCTCCGCCCCCATCGTCCCGGTGGACTGTGACGACTGGTTTTCCGACGCGGTATTCATCGGGGACTCCCGGACCGATGGCCTCCGCCTGTACAGCGGCATCACCTCAAACGCGGTCTTCCTGGTCCACACCGGCCTCTCCATCTACGACGTGAACAAGGGGAAAGCGGTGATCTCCCTCGGCAGCCAAACGGTGTCCGTGCTGGACGCCCTGTCCGCCGGCACCTATAAAAAGGTCTACATCGCGTTGGGCGTCAACGAACTGGGCTATTTTGACCCGGAGGGCTTTGCCAGGACCTACGGAAACGTGGTCGACGCCATTCGAAAGCGGCAGCCCGGCGCCCGCATCTACATCCAGCTGCTGATCCCGGTCAACACCGAACAGTGCAGAGCCAACCACTCCCCCTACTATGTCACCAATGAGGGCATCGCAAATTACAACGAGGCCCTGACCGCCTATTTTGCCGGCTCCGACGTGTATCTCCTGGGCATCCCGGAGGACCTGATCGACGAGTCCGGCGAGCTTCGAACGGAGTACTCCGCCGACGGCGTCCACTTCAAAACCGACGGCTACGTCCTCTGGCTCAACTATCTCGCCGCCCATACAGAGGGCTGATATGAGCAGGGAACGGGGAACAACAAAGCCCTGATCTCCACGGAGATCAGGGCTTTGTCACGGGCCGGCCCGTGCCTCAGTTATTCTTCATGACCACCCGCTCCGCCGCGGCCGCCACGTCCTCGCAGCGGTCACAGCAGCGCTCCATGCGGTCATACATGGCGGTCCAGGCGATGACGGCCACCGGGTCCCGCTCCTCGCTGTACAGCCGGCGCATGGCCTCAGCGTACAGCCGGTCGCCCTCCTCCTCCAGGTGGTTGATCTGGATGATGCGCTCCAGGAGCCGGTCGGGCTTGCGGAAGTTCCGCAGCTCCAGCGTGACCTCCTTCAGCGCCGTACAGCACCGGAAGATGATGTCGGTAAAGTCGTGCACGTCGGGCCGGAGAACGGTGATGTTGAACATATACAGCCGCAGCATCACGTCCTCGATAGCGTCCGTCACATCGTCAATGGAGTTGGCCAGCTCCACAATGTCCTCCCGCTCGATGGGAGGCAGAAACTCCCGGACCAGCCGGGCCATCAGATCGTGCTTCACCCCGTCGGCGGCGTGCTCGATCTGGTGCACCTTCTTGATCTGGTCGTGGACCTGGGCGGGGTCGTAGTCCTGGAAACAGGTCCGCATCTGGCCGGCGGCGTCGCAGGCGTAGGCCACCCCCTGGGTGAAGATATCAAAATAGTCGGTCCCTTTTTTCGCCATCCTCATCGTCTCCTCTCAAAACAGCGTCACAAACAGCTTGGTGATCAAAAAGGCGATCACGCCGCAGCCGGGAAAGGTAAATACCCAGGTCATCACCATATTTTTCACCACGCCCCAGTTCACGCTGGACACCCGCCGGGCGGCGCCCACGCCCATGATGGCGGTGGTCTTGGTGTGGGTGGTGGACACCGGCAGCCCGGTGAGGGTGGACAGCAGCAGGCAGGCCGCGCCGGCAAGGTCGGCGGCAAAGCCCTGATATTTTTCCAGCTTCACCATGTCCACGCCCACGCTTTTGAGGATCCGCCCCCCGCCCACCGAGGTGCCCAGCGCCATGACGGCGCTGCACAGGATCATCAGCCAGATGGGGATGTGGAACGCGGACACCGCGCCGTAGCCGTTGGCGAGGAATACGCTGAGCATGAACACGCCCATGAATTTCTGCCCGTCCTGGGCCCCATGCATAAAGGCCATGGCGGCCCCGCCGGCGATCTGCGCCCCCCGGAAGAAGCCCAGCGTTTTGCGCCGGTCCATCCTCCGGCAGATCAGCTGCACCCCCTTGGCGCACAGCCACCCGAATACAAAGCCCAGGGCGGTAGACAGCACCAGGCCGTACAGCACCTTGATCCACTCCCCGCCGTTGATACCGGACAGGCCGCTGTGAACGGCGATGGCGGAGCCGGTCAGACCGGCGATCAGCGCGTGGCTCTGGCTGGTGGGGAACCCGAACCACCAGGCCGCCACCGACCACACCACCACGGAGAACAGGGCCGCGCACATGGCGACGATAGCCACGCTGTTGTCCGTTCCGAAGTCCACCATGTTATAGATGGTGGAGGCCACGCTGGAGTTGACCATGGTCATCACCAGCACGCCCAGAAAGTTGAACACCGCCGCCATGAGGATGGCGCCTTTGGGCGTCAGGCATTGGGTGCCTACACAGGTGGCAATGGCGTTGGGCGCGTCCGTCCAGCCGTTGACCAGGATGACGCCCAGCATGAGCACCACGGTGATGACCAGCACCGGGCTGCTCACCAGCTGGGACAGGAATTCCGAAAGTGAAATGGTCATGCCCTCTCCTCACTTTATCGGCGCGTTTTTTGACCGGACACAAAAGCGCTGTCCTTTGAATATCGCAGCGTATCTATTATAATAGATGATCCGACTTTTTTCTACCCGTTTCTTTTATTTATTTGGCAAAAAACCTCTCCTGTCAAGCAGGCGCGCTCAGCCCTGCCGCCCGGCCGCGGCAGACCTGGCTCTTGGAGGAAGGCCGGAGAAGCATCCGCGGCGGAGGTTGACAAGTTCATGCTCGAGTCGTATAGTACAACTGCTTTCAATTTTAGC
>CAZUWQ010000046.1:0-6736 GCA_964624195.1 uncultured Oscillospiraceae bacterium
TCCGAGAGCTTTTGTTTGCCTTTTTCAAAAAGAGCTGTATAATAAAGCCGAAGGGGAACGGGAACATTTCTATCTTTATGGTCGCGCGCTTGTCGAGAGCATTCCGTCGGAGATCAAGGAGACCGCGCCCGCCGGAAGGCGCCGGCGGACATCTCGGTGAGGGTGCGCCGGCGTGCCCATCTCCGAGTTTTCCGTGCCCCGGCTGACTACCATCCGGCAGGACACCCGGCTCATCGCGAGCGGGGAGCGGACATCCTGCCGGAGCGGCTGGAGCGGGCGCTGCCGCCAGTGTATGAGACGGCGCCCTTCAGCTGGCGGCGGGGGAGAGCGTGGCGCTGAACGCCCGCCCGGAGAAGTGACAGTAAAGAAAACTGACCGACTGAGGTGATCTCTTGTGAGAAGCGCCGGGATCTTGCTGCCGGTATTTTCCCTGCCGTCCCCCCATGGCATCGGCGCCATGGGACAGGCGGCCCGGGACTTTGTGCTGTTTTTGGAGGCGGCGGGCCAGACCTATTGGCAGACCCTGCCCCTGGGCCCCACCAGCTATGGGGACTCGCCCTACCAGTCCTTCTCCTCCCGGGCGGGCAACCCCTATTTTATTGACCTGGATGAGCTGGCGGCAGAGGGCCTGCTGCGGCGGGAGGAATACGCAGAGCTGGACTGGGGGGCCGACCCCGCCCGGGTGGACTACGGTCTGCTGTACCGGACCCGGTTCCCGGTGCTCAGGCTGGCCTGCGGCAGACTGGCGGCCCGGCCCCCGGCTGATTTCAGCGGCTTCTGCCGGGAGCAGGGGGACTGGCTGGAGGACTACGCCCTGTTCATGGCGTTGAAGGACCGCTATGGCGGCGCGGCCTGGACGGAGTGGCCGGAGCCGCTGCGTCTGCGCCGGAGCGAGGCGCTGGACGGGGCCCGGCGGGAGCTGGCGGGCGAGATGGGGTTCTGGAGAGCGGTCCAGTACCTCTTTTTCCGACAGTGGGGCCGGCTGAAGGCCTTTGCCAACGCGCACCATATCTCCATCATCGGGGATATGCCCATCTATGTGTCCATGGACTCCGTGGATGTGTGGGCCGCCCCGGAGCAGTTCCAGCTGGACGGGGACCGGAGACCAACGGAGGTGTCCGGCTGCCCGCCGGACGCGTTTACGGCGGACGGCCAGCTGTGGGGCAACCCGCTGTTCGACTGGGACAGGATGAAGCGGGAGGGCTATGCCTGGTGGATCGACCGCGTCGCCTTCCAGTTCAAGCTGTATGACGCGCTGCGCGTCGACCACTTCCGGGGCTTCGAGGCCTATTACGCTATCCCCTTTGGAGATACCACCGCCCGCAACGGCCGCTGGCGGCCTGGTCCGGGACTTGCCCTGTTCCGTGCGCTGGACGCCGCGCTGGGGCCTGTGCCCATCATCGCGGAGGATCTGGGCTTTATGACCGACGGGGTGCGGCGGCTGCTGAAGGACACAGGCTATCCCGGCATGAAGGTGCTGGAGTTCGCCTTTGACAGCCGGGACGGGGGCAGCGCGTACCTCCCCTACCGTTATGGGACCAACTGCGTGGTGTACACCGGTACTCACGACAACGATACCGTCCTGGGCTGGCGGGACACCGCCCCCGCGGCCAGCGTGGAGTACGCCGGGGCGTTTCTGCGGCTCAACGACGCGGAGGGCTGGAACTGGGGCATGATGCGCTCCGCCTGGGCCAGCGCCGCGGACACGGCGGTGATGCAGCTCCAGGATCTGCTGGGCCTGGGCAGCGAGGCGCGGATCAACACCCCGTCCACGCTGGGCGGCAACTGGGTGTGGCGCGCGCTTCCCGGCAGCTGCGGCCCGGAGCTGGCCGGGCGGCTGCGGAGGGAGATGAAGCTGTACGACCGCCTGCCTCGGGGCGGGACAGCGAAAAGTAGGGATTAAAAGCACAAGGGTATGCCGCGGGATGTGGGCATACCCTTGCATTTTCTTTACACTGTTCCGCCCCCGCCCCAGAGGTACAGGAAGGGCAGGCGCTTCCAGAGGGGCAGATCCGCCGCCAGGCGGGCGCGCTCCCGGTGGAACAGGGCGGCCATGACTTGGCGCTCATCCTCGGTGAGGGTGTGCCGGCTGAAGCGGGCCTTTTCCGCCAGGGCCTGGGCGGCGGGGTCCAGCCGGCCGCCCCAGCGGGTGAGCCGGGTGAGCCAGCGGTAGCAGTCCAGCACCGCCCGGTTGGGGTCGGGGCCGGCCAGACGGCTGGCCCTGCGGCGCTTGGGGAGATACTGGCCCAGCCACAGCAGCAGGACGGCGCACGCTGCCAGGGCCAGCCACGGAAGGACGCGCGGCAGCAGGGGCTGGGCGCCGCCGGGGGCCTCCTGTTCCGCAGGCTGGGAAGGTTGGGCTGCCGGGGCATGGGAGGGAGCGGGGGTGGGCGCCGGGGCGCTGCTGGGCGCGGAAGAGGGGGATGGAACGGCGTCCGGGGCCTGAGACTGCTCCGGCTCATCGGCCCCATCGGGGGCGTATACATAGTCCGGGGTGACGTCCACCGGGTACCAGCCGTAGTCCTCCAGGTAGATCTCCACCCAGGCGTGGGCGGCGTAGTCAGGGACGTTCACCGTCTGCCCAGCCTCCAGGTCCGCGACGAAGCCGGACACATACCGGGCGGGGACGCCCAGCTCCCGCAGCATCAGAGTGGCGGCGGAGGCGAAATGCATACAGTAGCCACGGCGGCTCTCGGTGAGGAAATAAGCCACGAAGTCCTCCCCCTCCGGCACCGCGGGAGTGTCCGGGTCATACTCGCACAGGTCGTCCAGCAGGCTGGTGACGGCATTGGCCCAGCCCAGACGGGTGGCGTTGGTGAGAAGGTCGGAGGAGGAGAGGAAAAAATCTCTGGAGAGAGAAAAACGGTACTCCAGCTGCGTCTGTAGTGAGCCGTAATCGGCGCTGCCGTCGGCCTCCTCGCCGTCCGGAAGCAGGGGGGACTGCATCACAGCCTCCATCCAGTCGGGGACCTCCAGATATGTCTGTAGGACAAAATCAGAGTAGCGTTGGGATGAGCCGTCTTCCAGAGAGAAGCTGTGATCCTGAAGGTCCAGGGCATCCGGACAGACAGAGAGGGTGTGGGTCCACTCCCCCCGCTTCCGGGCTACATAGGCGTCCTGCTCCAGCCGGAGGCCCAGGGAGTCAAAGTCCTGCTGGGCCAACTGGTAGGGCACATAGAGGCAGCCGCCGGAGGCGCCCACGTTTTGCACGGTGACGGTGTGGACGTCATATTCTCCGGCGTCGGCGGGAAACAGCAGGGGAGAGCCGGAGAGAGCGCCGCCGTCAGCCGCTTCGGAGTCGGGATACAGGGCATATTCTTCGGCGGTCATTGGGTCCCAGCCGGTGCCCGTATAGTGGGTCATGGAGGCCCCCCGGAGCAGGGTCTGGCCGGAGTAGTCGGCGGTGACCCGCAGCACCGTCCGCCCGGAATAGTTCAGAGGCCCGGCGGAGGACAGATCGATCGGGTCAGCGCCGCCCACAAAGGCAGAGATGCCGGGAAGACTGATCTCGCTGTCCCATCGGGCGAGGTACCGGTTGCCCCAGTCGAGCAGGGCGGTCTGGGCGTCCAGCGCCCACTGGGGGCGGGCGGCGTAGTCCGCCGGGGGTGCGGCCAGCATCAGGCCGGCCAGCAGCGCGGCCACGCAGGGGGCGGCGATGAGGGTCAGCCGGCCTCTGCCGGCGCTCCGCGTCCAGCGGCACAGGGCGGAGAGCAGCATGGTAAGCCAGCAGGTCAGCAGGGCCGCGAAGGCGGGCCAGAAGGGGTAGATGTCGGACAGCAGGCCGGGCAGCAGCGGGGGCAGGGTGAGAAAGACCACCAGCCACCACCGGCGGGCACGGATCACCGCCCAGCCGATGAGCAGAGCCAGCAGGGCCGTGGCCATGAGGAGAAACGTGTTCACCGCCGCCTGCTGTTGGGCGGTGGTAAGCTCCATGGCAAGAACAGGGGGCTCCACCAGAAGCACCCGCTGAAAGAAGGGCGCGAGCATGGCGTTCCATGCCAGTCTGCCGCCCTGGGCCAGGGACTGCCATCGATAAAGGGCTGTGCCCAGCCAGACCAGCTCCAGCGCGGCGGATACGGCCAGACTGTACCGGGGAAGGCTCCATACCGTCAGAGCGGCCAGGGCAAAGAGCGCGGTGGCGGCCAGCAGGGGCGGAAGAGCGTCCGGCGCCGGGAAAATGTCATAGAGGGAGAGAAAGGACAGCAGCAGGCCCCACAGGGCGCACAGCAGCAGCAACCCGTCCCCCAGCAGGGCGGGCAGGGCAAATTCGCGGCGGGGCAGCCGTTTGCGCTCAGTCATGGCGGGCCTCCTCTCCGGCAGTGACGAGGATGCGGGCCGCCGGGCCGTCGGGACTGGCGATCAGCTCCGGCCTGTCCAGAACGGAGGGACCGGAGACGGGAACGGGAGCGGAGAGGACGTCCAGCATAGCCAGCCGCAGCTCCCGCTCATCGGAGACAGGACAATAGCGGGGCTCGCCGCTGCTGTCCAGCCACAGCAGGGCGTGGGGCTGCTGGACCGCCAGCAGGGCGCGGCTCAGGCCCAGCACCCTGTCCAAAACGCGGTCCACGGCGTCGGGGCCGCCCAGCCGGTCGAAGGTGAGCAGGGGGAGAGGGGCGTCGGTCTCCCACGGCTCCCGGACGATCAGCTCGTCCCGCTTGGCGGACAGTTTCCAGTGGACCCGGCGCATGGGGTCGCCGGGGCGGTAGTCCCGCAGCTCGTAGTCCTCGCCGGGACCCTTGGGGCGGGCGGCCTGATCGCCGGGGCGGCTGCCCTGGCCCTGGGGGAGGTCCAGAGGGCCTGGGTCCACGGGGACGGGCAGCACCAGCAGCTGGGCGGGCTGGGGAGCGGGCCTGGGAATGGTGAACAGGCCCAGATAGTCGCACACCCGCACCCGGTCCGCCCGCAGCTCCAGGAGCGCGCAGTGGGCGGTATCGGCGGGGCGGGTGATGGGTCGGCCGCCGGTGGGGGCGGGCATGACGAAACGCCGGCGGCTCCGCCCGCCGGTGAGACAGTTCCGCTCCGTCAGGCGGGCAGACAGGCGGGGCAGGGGCAGCGGGCCCCGCCACTCCGCGGAGATCAGCCATTTTCCCTGTTCTCCACGGTCCAGGGCGTCCCGCTCCGCCGCAAGGGTGAGACGGCAGGTGAGGGCGGCGGGCAGGGACAGGAGCAGGGACAAAATGGGCAGGGTAACGCACAGACCCAGCAGCAGATGGGCCAGATAGTTGTCGTTGGTGAGTTGAAAGGCCAGGGCCGCGAGGAGGGCCAGCCCGTAGAAGACACGCCGGGACGCCATGGCCGCTTACCGGAGCTTGGGCGGCCGGACGGAGCGGAGCACCTCGTCCGCCACCTGGGCGGTCAGGGCCGCGCTGCCCGCCGCGCCGGTGGGCAGCAGAAGGCGGTGGGCCACCGTGTCCCGCCAGATGAAGCGCACGTCCTCGGGGATCACATAGTCCCGGCCCTGTAAAAAGGCGGTGGCCCGGCTGACGGCGGCGACGGCGATAGCGGCGCGGGGACTGGCGCCCTGGAGCAGCCGGGGGTGCGTCCGGGTGGCCCGGATGAGCTGGAGGATATAGGAGAGCACGTCGTCGCTGACGTAGATGGCGTCCACGGCCTGGCGGAGCCGCTCCAGCTGGCGGTGATCCATGACCTGCTGCACGTTGTCCAGGGGGTTGCCCTGCTGCTTGCGGCGGAGCAGGATCAGCTCGTCCCTGGCGTCGGGATAGCCCAGGGACAGGCGAAGGGTGAAGCGGTCCAGTTGGGAGTCGGGCAGCAGCTGAGTGCCGGAGGCGCCCACCGGGTTTTGGGTGGCGATGACCAGGAAGGGCTCCGGGATGGGGTGGCTGACGCCGTCCACCGTCACCTGGCCCTCCTCCATGGCCTCCAGCAGGGCGGACTGGGCGCGGCTGGTGGCCCGGTTCAGCTCGTCGGCCAGGAACAGATTGCACAGCAGAGCGCCGGGCTGATACTCCATCTGCCCGGTGGCCTTGTTGAACAGGGTGAAGCCGGTGAGGTCGGAGGGCATCACGTCCGGGGTGAACTGGACCCGGTGGTAGGACAGGCCAAGGGCACGGGAAAAGGCCAGGGCCAGGGTGGTCTTGCCCACGCCGGGGATGTCCTCCAGCAGGATGTGCCCCCGGGCCAGGACAGCCAGCAGAGTCTTGACCACCACGTCGTCCTTGCCCACAACGGCTTTTTTGACCTCATTGACCACCGCGGCGGCCTGAGTGATTTGAGTTTGATCGTTCATGGCGTCCTCCGCATTCACAACGGGATTTTGTTTTTGTGAAATGCCCCGCGCCCACGGCGCGGCGATCGTAGATATTGTACCATATCATGGCGCCGGGCGCAAGTTCCGCGCCCCGGGCGGGTATAACGTGTCTGTTTTCAAGGGACCGGCGCTTATCGTTCCGGGCATGGCTGGCGGTCCTCCCTGTGTTGACGTCCATAGACGCCATATTCAGGCTCCGATCAGGCGGGCCTTTCCTGTAAAGGGACCGTTTCTCCATAAGCTCCATTTCGCGGCCGGTATCACGCGCCGCGGGGAGAGAGCAGAAGACAAAAGAAAATCGACAGGCCCTGGATAAGGGACCTGCCGCTTTCTGGTGACCCAGCGGGGACTCGAACCCCGGACCTTCGCCTTAAAAGGGCGTTGCTCTACCAACTGAGCTACTGGGTCATATATAAATTGTTTTGTGGGGAAAGGAGGACCGGCCTGACAGAATGGAGCTTTCGGCGC
>CAZUWQ010000047.1:0-6695 GCA_964624195.1 uncultured Oscillospiraceae bacterium
CAGCCGCACCGACCGGGTGGCCAAGTACAACCAGCTGCTCCGCATCGAGGAGGAGCTGGGCGACGTGGCCCGGTACCTGGGCAAGGAAGCGTTCTTCAACCTGAAATAAACAAATCGGAGCTGAAAGCTTTAGCGGAGGGCATATCCTGTGGATACGCCCTCCGCCTTTTTTGTCTTCAAGAACGCGCAAGCCTGTCCGCCCTGCCGGGACAGGCGATGACCGCCCGCCGCCCGCGCCGCTTATTCTGTCTCCTGCCGCTCCATCGCCCTTTTCACCACCCGCGCCATCTCCCCATGGTCCAACCTCCGGTCCAGAAAATACTCCAGAGCGAAAATGGCCTGGTGGATCAGCATGGGCAGCCCGTTTTGGGCGGGCAGTCCCCGGCGGCGCGCCTCCCGCAGCAGGGCGGTCTCCGCCGGGTGGTAGATCAGGTCGAACACCCCCGCGCCGGGGGGAAGGGCGTCTAAAAAGGAGAAGTCCTGAAACTGACCGGGACAGCCCTCCATGCCCAGGTTGGTGCAGTTGACCACCAGTTGGGCCTGGGCGCACAGCCGGGCCAGCGTGGGGCTGTCAAACCCGGCGGGAGCCAGCGTCCCGGTCCCATCGGCGGCGCACAGGGCCTCCGCCCTGGCAGTGGTGCGGTTGCACACCCACACCCGCCGGGCGCCGGCGGCGGCCAGCTTCAGCGCCACCGCCTTGGCCGCGCCCCCCGCCCCCAGCACCACCACCGTGTGGGCGGGCCACAGCCCCGCCTCCTCCAGGGCGGCCAGACAGCCCGCCCCGTCGGTATTGTAGCCGTATAACCCGGCGTTTTTGATGCAAACCGTATTCACCGCCCCGCAGCGGGCGGCGTCCTCCCCCAGCGCGTCCATCAGGGGGATCAGGTCCTCCTTGTGGGGCATGGTGGCGTTGAAGCCCACCACCCCGTTATCCCCGGCCCAGGCCAGGTATTGGGGCAGCTCCCCCCGGCGGACCACTCTGGCCTCATAGGGCAGATCCAGCCCCAGCGCCCGGAGCATGGCCCCGTGGATCAGGGGCGACCTGGAGTGGAGCACCGGGTCGCCGATCACCTGGAGGCGGCTCATGGCCGGTCCTCCAGAAAGTGGTCCATGGCCATGAGATAGCCCTGGAAGCCGTGGCCGTACAGCTGCCCCACGCAGGCGGGGGCGGTGACGGACACCATGCGGAAGGGCTCTCTCTGGTCGATGTGGCTGATGTGGACCTCATAGGCGGGGACGGACACCGCCTTTAAAGCGTCCAGGATAGCATAGCTGTAATGGGTATAGGCGCCGGGGTTGATGATGATGGCGTCATACGCCCCGTCGGCGGCCTGTATTTCGTCGATGATGGCCCCCTCATGGTTGGACTGAAAGCAGTCGGCGGCGGCGTTGTGGGCGGCGGCGTAGTCCTGAATGAGGCGGCACAGCGCCTCGTAGCTCTCCTCGCCGTAGATGCCCGGCTCCCGCCTGCCCAACAGGTTCAGATTGGGGCCGTTGATGATAAGAAATCGCATGGGCAGGGCGGTCAGCTTCACCATCACCTCATCCGCCGTGGCCTCGGGCGCCGCAAAATCGGATACCGTCACATCCGCCGCCTTCCGATAGGCGGGCAGGCGGCGGGACAGAGCGGCGGCAAAGTCCTCCCGACTCCCCTTTCCCAGGGGGCGGCTGTCCATGGGCACAGAATCATAGATATCCGCGGCGGGCCGGTCCAGAAAGACGATGACGCCGCCGCTCCGCAAAGCGTCCACATTGGCCTGCCGGAGCACCGCGCCGCCGCCGGTGGCGATCACCAGCCCCCGCTGCCGGGACAGCTCCCGGATGACCCGGCTCTCCAGTTCCCGAAAGACCTCCTCTCCGTCCGAGGCGAAGATCTCCGGGATGGACCGGCCCGCGGCGTCCTCGACGCGGGCGTCGGTGTCCACAAAGGGGCGGCCCAGCCGCTGGGACAGCAGCCGGCCCACGGTGGTCTTGCCGCAGCCCATCATGCCGATCAATACGATGTTTTTCATTCGTTCTCCAGCTCCATCATCTGGCCGACCCGGCGCTGGTGCCGTCCGCCCTCAAACCCGGTGGACAAAAACACCTCCACAACGCGCTCCGCCATGCTTCTGCCCACGATGCCGGCGCCCATGGCCAGCATATTGGCGTCGTTGTGCCGGCGGCTCATCTCGGCGGACAGGGGGTCGTGGCACAGAGCGCAGCGCACCCCCCGCACCTTGTTGGCGCACATGGACACGCCGATGCCGGTGGTGCACAGCACGATGCCCCGCTCACAGGCGCCGGAGGCCACCTGCCTGGCGGCGGCCCCGGCGAACAGAGGGTAATCGCAGCTGTCCCCGCTGTTGGCGCCGCAGTCCACCACCTCGTGGCCCTGCCGGGTGAGAAGCTCCTTCAAATGCTCTTTTAACGCATACGCGCCGTGGTCGCAGCCCAGGGCGATCTTCATAGTAAACAACTCCTTTGGATAAAGGATCATATTGATCACAGGTCATGCAAAACAGGCTTCCGATCCCGGAAGGTCGTCACCTGGTCGAAGCCCGCCGCCTTGAGCAGCTCCGCCGCCCGGGGCAGGCCCTTGGCCAGGTCGGCGGGCCGGTGGGCGTCGGAGCCCAGCGTCACCAGCCGCCCCCCGCACTCCCGGAACCAGCGCAGCAGGGGCAGCCATTCCTCCACGTCCCGCCCCCGGCAGGTGTTCACCTCCAGAGCGTGATCCGTCCGGGCCACCTGGGTAAAAATGGCCCGGATCTGCTCTTCCCAGTCCGCCAGGGTCAGCGTGAGCCCGTCCCGGCGGATATACCGCAGGGGGTAGATGATGTGGGCCAGACTGTCATAGCAGTCGGGGCAGGCCGTCACCAGCGTCCAGGTGTGGGCCAGAGTGGTGTCCACCGCCTTCCGGGCCAGGGCCATGTTATTGTGGAAATCGGAAAAATAGAGGTCGATATTGCCCTCTGTGCCGATCCAGTTATGGAGGGAGCCCAGCACAAGATCCAGCTCTCCCTCCGCCCCGGCCAGGATCTTCCGGGCCGCGGGCGGGTCATAGACGGCGGAGGCCAGCTCCAGTCCGAAGCGAAGGGCAAGTCCGCCGTCCAGCCGGTCCCGTACCGTATGGTATTGGGTCTTAGCGGCGGCCCAGTCAAAGTCCGTCACCGGCGCCCCGCCCGCGTCCAGCAGATCGCAGTGGTCGGTGACGCACATCTCGTCCAGCCCCAGGTCCAGGGCCTTTTCCACCATGTCCGCCAACGGCGCCTGGCTGTCCGGGGAGATGAGAGTATGGGTGTGGATATCGCAGAAATACATGAAAATCACCGTCACAGCGGCCAGCTTGGCAGCCAGCGCAGGAATATTTCATTATACCACAGGGGGGTGTACAGACCGATGAGCGCCGGGTAAAACACCGCGTACAGCGCCACAGTACATCCGGTAAAGCCGTACACCGCCAGCCGGCAGCCACGCCGCTTCCGGGTGAGCATATCGTTCATCAGGAAGGCGATGGCGAACACCAAAAACAGTATGGTGGGGAAATAGTGGTAGGCGAACAGGATCCGTCCGATGGGCAGCCAGGGGATGAACTGGGACAGAATGGCGATCAGAATGAACAGCCCCTTGCCGCTTTTGCGCCGGACGGTCTGGATGAGCACGGCGAAGAAGGACAGCAGCCCCGCCCAGGATACCAGCGGGTTGTTGAAGGAGGCGAACAGGCTCTTGATCCCCTGACTGGCGGCCAGGTCCAGGTCCCGGTAATAGAGGATGGGGCGCCCGTCAAAGATCCACTGATACCAGTAGGACTCGTAGGGGTGGGGAGTGTGCACCCCCTGGTGATAGGTGAACATGAAGCGCTGGTTTTTCAGCATGATGTCCACCGGGTGAACGCTGTCGCTGGGGATGGCGTCAAAGAAGCTCTGCCCCTCGGCCCGCCCCGCCAGATATTGAGGCAGTTGGACGAAGGGCCAGGAGAGGGACTGGCCCAGCATGGCCAGAAATCCGTCCGTGTTGCCCTTGGCCACGGCGTAGGGGAAGTAGGACATGGTGTAGATGATTGCCGGGAGGACCACGAAGAACACCACGGACAGCAGAACAGTACCCACCACATAGGGGGCGAACCGGGGGCGTCCGTCCTCCCCTGTTCTCTGCCGCCACTCCCGGCCCTTGAAAATGAGGCCCAGCAGCCACAGCAGGGCAAGCCCCGCTCCGGCGTACACCACCGTCCACTTGCAGGCGCAGCCGATGCCCCAGGTCAGTCCGCACAGCAGCAGGGACGGGACGGACCGGCGCAGCCGGGAGCCGGCGGGGACGGTGAGCCAGCGGTACATAAAATAGTAAGAGACCAGGATGAAGAACACCCCATAGGTGTCGATGGTGGCGATCCTTGTCTGCACCAGATGCATGAAATCAAAGGCGAACAGACAGGTGCCGCACACCGCCACCGGCGTCTTGCCGAACAGGTTTTTCAAAAACACATAGAGTATGGGCAGCATGAGCACGCCGAACAGGGTGCCCATGAACCGCCAGCCGAAGGGCGTCATGCCAAACAGCCAGATACCCAGAGACAGGATCAGCTTGCCCAGCGGCGGGTGGGATACCTCGTAGGGATAGACGTTGTTCAGATGCTCCAGGGCGGTGCGGGCGTGATAGATCTCGTCAAAATAGGACGAGTTCATATAGGTGGATTTGACCGTCCACAGCTCGGATTCGTCAAACAGGGCCTCTCCGCCGGGGGAAACATACTGAGGCTTCACCGGCTGGTCCCCGGACCACAGGGCCAGCTCCGCCAGCCACAGGCCCTCGCTCCGGTCGATCGTCCTGGCCGAGATGCGCAGCATACTGGCGGTGATGGGGCCCACCGGCGTCTCGTCCTGGTTATCGTTCTCCTGACTGATGACCTTTCCGCCGTGGTCCACCGCCGACAGGTCCACCACCTGCCATTTCAGCAGGGTGTTGTACGCCTGGCCCAGCTCCACGCTGTCCCATTCCAAACCGTCCAGCGAGTATTCCAGCTTATAGGTCCCCGTGCCCAGGGAGGTGTAATAGGACAGCTTGTCCACCGTCACCGGCTCGCTGAAGGAGAAGGTAAAGACGCTGTCCTTGTCAAAGACGGTGTAGGTCTGGGGCACGGAGAAGTCGCCCAGCCGGAAAAAAGCGGTGGCGGCGTACACTGCCGTGATCAGCAGCATGGGCAGCGCGTCCTTCCGCTGAAAGGGGTGCCGCCGGAGAGTGAGGGTCATCCGCCGGGGCTTGGACCTGGCCTCCGCCATGGCGATCCACTCCAGGGTATGGGGCCGGGGCCTGAGGCAGTGCCAGTAGTAGACAAAAAAGGCCAGACACACCGCTATCCCCGCCACCGCCCAAACAAAGGCAGGGGACAGATGGGTAAAAAACCAGGTCAGCCCATAGCTGATCTGCTCCCACAGGGACGCGCCTGTCTCCTCCCCGCCGGCAGCGGTGGACACCGCTGCCGATAAATTATAGATTAAACCGTTCATGGCGGCCTCCGTCTGAGGGGCCGCCCCTGTCGGCGGCGCCTCATATTCTGTCGATCTCCGTCCCCGGCGGCGCCGGGGAAAAACAATGCCGGTCTCTGACGCGGAGGATCTGATAACCATATCATACTACGAAATGGCGAGAAAGAAAAGCCCGGATTTTCCTCTTCCGCGGGGCGCGGCGCATTAGCGGTCCACCCGCCGCTCTGCAAGCCGCGCCCCATCATTTTATTTCTTTGCCTATTCACATTTAATTTACAACTTGCACTCTTGACATTTTCAGGGGCAGGTGGTACAGTAGGTTTAGCACTCAGAGGATGAGAGTGCTAAACCATCCATAAGGAGGGCAACCGGGTTGGAACTGACGGAGCGCAAGAAGAAAATTTTGCGGGCTGTGGTGGAAAGCTATATCCGCACCGCCGAACCTGTGGGCTCCAAGGCCATTCTGCGGCTGACCGAGCTGAATGTATCCTCCGCCACCATCCGCAACGAACTGTCCGACCTGACGGAGCAGGGCTATCTGGAACAGCCCCACACCTCCGCGGGCCGTATCCCCTCTCCCAAGGGCTACCGGCTGTATGTCAACGAGCTGATGGAGGAGCAGCGCCTGAGCCTGGAGGAGACAAAGCAGATCAACGACGCCCTCCACCTGAAAATGCAGGAGCTGGACAAGGTGATCGACCAGGCGGGGCACATGGTGTCCCAGTTGACCAACTATCCGGCCTTCGCCCTGGCGGGCAACGCCCGGCGGGTCACCATCCGCCGGTTCGACCTGATCATGGTGGACAGCAGCTCTTTCATCGTGGTGGTGATGACGGACAACAACATGGTCAAGAACAAGCTGATCCGTCTGCCCGCCGACCTGTCCGAACCCCAGCTCCAGCTGCTCACCACCCTGCTGAACACCTCCTTTACCGGCAAGGCCCTGTCCGAGCTCACCCCGGAGCTGATGCGGGTGGCGGAGCACGCCGCCGGCAGCTCCTACGGTCTGATCTCCCTGGTGGTGTCCTTTGCCATGGAGGTGCTGGAGGACCTGGAAAGCAGCGCGGTCTATACCGCCGGCACCAGCCACATCCTGGATCACCCGGAGTACCGGGACGTGGACAAGGCCCAGCGGCTCATGAACTATCTGACTGAGGACCAGTCCCTGGCCCAGTCCCTGGCCCTGCCCGCCCTGGGCGATGACAATACCAAGATCCTCATCGGCCCGGAAAA
>CAZUWQ010000048.1:0-6607 GCA_964624195.1 uncultured Oscillospiraceae bacterium
GCCGCTACACGATTTCCAATCGTGCTCGTTATGACCTCTTCGATACCGCTGCATACATGGTCCAAGCGGGGTCAACGGTCATATTATATCAGCTTTTCCGCCAATGTCAAGCGTCAATTTCCCGTAATTGCCTCCTGCCGCGCGCCCCGCTCTTTTTCTGCTTTTTCACCCAGCTTCGCAGCAGATACAGCGCCTCCGGCGACAGCAGCAGCAGGGCGATCAGGTTTGGGATCGCCAGCAGGCCGTTGAAGATGTCCACCAGATACCACACCGACGTCAGGTCGCCCACCGCGCCCAGGATGATACAGGCGGGGAACAGCAGCTGGTATAGGCCGAGTGCCCAGCGGGAGCCGGTGAGGGTCTCCAGACCCCGGCGGCCATAGTAGCCCGCGCCGAGCAGGGACGTGAAGGCGAACAGGATCAGGCTCACCGACACGATCCACTCCCCCGCCCCGCCGAGAACGGTGGAAAAGCCCGCGGCGGTCAGCGGCGCACCCAGCAGCTCCGGCGGCACGCTCCCGGACTCCAGCATGGCGAGGGCCCGCGTGGGGTCGTACACCCCGGAGGTCAGGATCACCAGCGCGGTGACCGTACAGATGACAATAGTGGCGAAAAACACCTCAAAAATGCCCCACATCCCCTGCTCCGCCGGCTCGTCCACGTCGGCGCAGGCGTGGGCGATGGCGGACATACCCAGCCCCGCCTCATTGGTGAACACCCCACGGGCCACGCCGTAGCGCAGGGCCGCTCCCATGGAATATCCCCCCACCACTGCCTTAGGCGCAAAGGCGTAGCTGACAATTTGCGACAGCGCCGTGGGGATGGCCTGCCGGTGGACCAGGATCACCGCCGCCCCGCCCCCCACAAACAGCAGAGCCATCAGCGGCACCAGCAGCTCACTGAGCCGGCCCACCCGCCGGATGCCGCCCACCAGCACGATGGACACCACCACCGCCAGCACGATACCCACCAACAGCCGGTCCGCCCCCACCGCGGATGCCAGAGCGGTGGCGATGGAGTTGGCTTGAGCCAGATCGCCCCCCGCCAGCGTCTCCGCCACGCAGAACAGGGCAAACAGCCTGGCCAGCCCCGGCAGCTTCAGCCCCTTCCCGATATACTCCATGGGACCGCCCCGCCACTGACCGTCCGGCCCTTTCTCCCGGTGGCGCACCGCCAGTATCTTCTCCGCGCAGCCCGTCATCATGCCCAGCAGAGCGGACATCCACATCCAGAACACCGCCCCCGGACCGCCGTAAAAGATCGCGGTGGCTACCCCGGCAATGGAACCGGTGCCGATGGTGGCGGCCAGAGCGGTGGACAGAGCCTGGACCTGGGTCACGCCCCTCTTTCTCTCCCCCCTTTTCCTGCGAAGCAGCGCTCCGACAGAGGCTTTCCACCACAGGGGCAGATGAAATATCTGAAAAAAGCCGGTGCGGATGGAGTAATATCCGCCCACCACCAGAAAGGCCAGCAGCAGCGGCGGCCCCCAGACGGCCCCGCTCAGCTCTGATAACAGCGACATATCCGCATACCCCCTCTATTTGAGGTATGCGGACATGGTACAGGTTATTCCTTGGAGCGCTCTGAGCCAGGCTCGTCCTTCCGCCACCGGAGCCGCAGGCGGTCCACCTCCCTGGGCAGCAGACCCACCCGGCACAGGATGGGCAGCAGCGCCCCGAAAAACACCGCCAGCACCAGCACATCCGGGATCAGCCGGACGGTATTGGTCACCGCCCGGACGCTGACATAGGTCCAATAGCCCTTGCCCGACAGGATCGAACTCCACAGACTGCCCAAAAATACGTTGACCACATTATTCAACAGCTTGGCAAAGAACAGCCGGGGAACGGTAACTCTGGCCCGGTAGAAAAACAGGGCGTAGATCAGCACGCCCAGCACAGTGGTGAGCATATAGCCGGGAAAATAGCCGCCGGAGGGGTTCATGAGGTAACCCACATTGTCCTCCACCACCCCGAACACAATGGCGTTCACCGGCCCGCACACCAGCGCGCACAAGGCCCTGGCCAGGTAGCTCCAGGAGGTGATCTTCACGTCGCCGTAGATCTTCAGCGACGGCACATAGGACAGCACCACGCAGGCGGCCACCATAAGGGCGGAAAACACCAGGTTCCGGGGCTTGCGGAAGTCGCGCAGGGCGTCCCGCCAGTAGGCGCGGGAAAAGGGAACGCGGTAGAGTTGAGTTGACATAAAAAAGTCCTCCTTTGCGTTGGCAGCCCGATATACGGGAATGCCGCACAAAGGAGGATGTTTTCCGCTCCGCCATGCGGCAGCGGGATGCGGAGCGCGCACTGCAAGCACCGAACTGCTTTTCGTCCGGCGGACAACTCCCCGTCCCGCCGGCACTGACAAAACACGCGCGCTCCTACTCTGCCTGATGAGATACACTATACTATCCCCCGCCGGAAAAAGCAAGGGGCAGATCGTCACTCCACCGTGACGCTCTTTGCCAGGTTCCTGGGCTTGTCGATGTCACAGCCGCGCATCAAGGCCACATAGTAGGCGAACAGCTGCAGCGGCACCACTCCCAGGGAGGGCAGGACGATGGGGTGGGTGTCCGGGATGACGATGAGACCGTTAGCCACCCTCTCCATTTCCTGCCGATGGCTCTCTGTGGTCAGGGCCAGCACCTCCGCGCCCCGGCTCTTCACCTCCACCACATTGCTCATGGCCTTGTCGAACAGCCTGTCATAGGTGGCCACGGCCACCACCAGCGTGCCGTCCTCGATAAGGGAGATGGTGCCGTGCTTCAGTTCTCCGGAGGCGTAGGCCTCCGAGTGGATATAGGAGATCTCCTTCAGCTTCAGCGACCCCTCCAGTCCCAAGGCGTAATCCACGTTGCGGCCGATGTAGAACACAGAGTTGTGGTTGAAAAATCGGGAGGCGTAATACTGGATGTCCTCCCGGTTTGCCAGCACCTGCTCCATCCGGGCGGGGAGCAGCAGCAGCTCCCGGATCGCCGCCCGGTACTCTTTCTCCTCTACCGTGCCCAGGCGGCGGGCAAAGTACAGCCCCAGCAGGTCGATGACCGCCAACTGGGTGGAATAGGCCTTGGTGGTTGCTACCGCGATCTCCGGCCCCGCCCAGGTGTACAGCACCTCGTCGGACTCCCTGGCGATGGACGAGCCCACCACGTTGACAATGGATAATATCCTCGCCCCCAGCCGGCGGGCCTCCCGCAGCGCGGCCATGGTGTCCAGGGTCTCCCCCGACTGGCTGATGACCACCACCAGCGTCCGATCGTTCACAATGGGCTCCATATAGCGGAACTCGGAGGCCAGAGACACCTCCACCGGGCGGCGCAGCAGCCGTTCCAGGTTATACTTGCCTACCATACCCACATGGTAGGATGAGCCGCAGGCCACGATATACAGCTTTTCCAGTCCCCGGATATAGTCGTCGGACAGCCCGAAGTCCTCAAAGCACACCTCGTCGTCCCGGACGCGGGGAAAGACGGCCCGGCGCAGGGCCTCCGGCTGCTCCATGATCTCCTTGAACATGAAGTGCTCATAGCCGCCCTTCTCCGCCGCGTCGATCTCCCAGTCCACATGGGACAGCTCCTTCTCGATGGGCTGGAGAAAGTGGTTGTAGCACTGAACGCCCTCCCGGGTGAGGACGGCCAACTCTCCGTCCTCCATGTAGATGACCTCCCGGGTGTGCTTGATGATGGCGGTGACGTCGGAGGCCAGGAAATTCTCCCCCTGCCCCACTCCGATGATCAGCGGGCTGTCCTTGCGCACGGCGATGATCTGGTCCGGGCAGTCGGCGCACAGGATGCCCAGAGCGTAGGCCCCCTCGATGCGGTGGAGCACCCGGCCCACCGCCTCCAGCAGGTCCAGATGGTCCTTCAGGTAAAAGTGCTCAAGCAGCTGCGCCACCACCTCGGTGTCCGTCTCCGAGGTAAAGGGCACCCCCTGGCTCTCCAAAAACTCCTTCAGGGCGGCGTAGTTCTCGATGATGCCGTTGTGCACCACAGCGATCTTTCCGCTGCGGCTGACCTGGGGGTGGGAGTTCACGTCCGACGGGGCGCCATGAGTGGCCCAACGGGTGTGGCCGATGCCCACCTGCCCGCTGATGGCCGCCCCGCCCCGCAGCAGGTCGGACAACACCTGGATCCGGCCCTTGGCCTTCACCACCTTCACCTGTCCCTCGCCGCAGATCGCCACGCCGGCGGAGTCATACCCCCGGTATTCCAGCCGCGCCAGCCCGTCCAGCAGAATGGGCGCCGCCTCTGTCTGTCCCACAAATCCTACGATGCCGCACATGACGATCCCTCCGTTTGTCTCATCGCCCGGCTGTTACCTGTCCGGCTCCATCCGGGCCGTCTGCTCGTCGATATGCCGGTCCACCTCCTGGGAGAACTCCAGGGCGGCGTTGTGGCCCATCTTCTTGTTCCGGTTGTTCATAGCCGCCACCTCGATGATGACCGCCAGGTTCCGCCCCGGCTTCACCGGGATGGTCAGGGTGGGCAGCCGGACGTCCAGAATAGAGGTAAAGGACTCGTCCGCCCCCAGCCGGTCATAGATGGCCCCGTCCTGCCACGTCTCAAGGTTCACCAGCAGGTCGATGGCGCTGTCAAACTTGACGGCGGACATACCGAACAGGCGGCGGACATCCACTACCCCCACACCCCGCAGCTCCATGTAGTGGCGGATCAGCTCCGGCGCCGTTCCAAACAGGCGGTTGTTCAGTCCCCGGCGGATCTCCACCGCGTCGTCTGCGATCAGGCGGTGGCCCCGCTTGACCAGCTCAATGGCCGTCTCACTCTTGCCCACGCCGGACTCGCCCATGAGCAGCACGCCCTCGCCGTACACCTCCACCAGCACCCCGTGGCGGGTGATGGTGGGAGACAGAGCCATGCGCAGATAGGCGATCAGTGTGCTCATGATGTTGGCCGTGTTCTCCTTGGTGCGCAGCAGCACCCGCTGGTGCTTGCGCGCCATCTCCAGGCACTCGGGAAAGGGCTCCAGATTCCGGGCGAAGATCAGCGCGGGCACCTTGTAGGACAGCAGCATATCAAATCTGTGCTTCCGCTGCTCCTGGGTCAGCCGCTCCAGGTAGGAGGTCTCCACCAGGCCGATGACCTGCATCCGCTTCTCGTCAAAGTAGTCGAAAAAGCCGGTCAACTGCAATCCGGGGCGGTTCACGTCCTCAATGGTGATCTCCTGCTCCCGGTAGCCCTCCGGCCCGTACAGCACCTCCAGATGGAAGTTGTCGATGATCGTTCCCAGCTTAATGCTCGGCTTTGTCGCCATAGCGCCAGCTCCTCTCCAGCATGACCCTCGATCGTCTCTCCTGCCGCGGTCCCCCGCCGCGCCGGGAAACCGTCCGTACTCCTATGTTCCTGATATAATAGCCGCTTTGCGGCTATTATACCATATTTCTTCTATGAATAAAATAGTCGATTGCGGAAATTCGCACTTGATTTTCCCCTTCACTTCTGTTAAAATGACATGGTTATCGAATGGATACAATCTCAACCAGCAAGGAGGTTTGTAGATATGGCCAAGTGTGAATTCTGCGGCAAGGGCGTTGCCTTCGGCATCAAGGTTTCTCACTCTCATCGCCGGTCCAATCGGCCCTGGAAGCCCAACGTCAAGCGCGTCAAGGCTGTGGTCGACGGTACTCCCAAGCACGTCTATGTGTGCACCCGCTGTCTCCGTTCCGGCAAGGTCACCCGTGCCGTGTAAACTGGACGCTCCGAATCAAAACGGGCCCGTCGCGAAGCAGGCCCGGCCAAACAGCGGTCTGATCGGCAGAAGAATGCCGGTCGGACCGCTGTTTTTCTGTATTTCCCGCAAGCTTTGGAGCGAACACGCGTAAAACCGGCGCCCTGCCCCGCGGTCGGCAATATGGCGTGTTTTGGCAAATGTTATGAATATTTATTCATTATCGTCCTCCATATTATGCGTTTTTGATCCTATTTTTTCTTGACTTTTTCAGTATTTTCGGATATAGTTGATTCACGATGATTTAATAAGTATTCATTATGATCGATCATCAGTCATCGCCCAGCCAGTCCGATATATCTCTTAGGGGAGGAAAAAAACATGAAGTTCAAAAAGAAAGCGCTTGCTGTTCTGATCTCGATCTGTCTGATCCTCAGTTCGGCCACCCCCGCGTTTGCCTGCACGGGCGTATACGTCGGCAGCGCGGCCAGCGAAAACGGGAGCACATACATGGGCCGCAGTGAGGACATCGGCGGCGACCATACAAAGATTTTCGGCTATTCTCCCGCCGCCGATCTCCCCGCGGATTACATCTATGAGGACGCCTACGGGTTCTGGATGGATTACGGCGGCCATGTCTATGGCTATATCTACTGTAAGGACAGCCCCGAATATGAGGAGACCATGACAGACGAGGATGGGAATTACATCTTCGAGGCATATGCCGAGGCCGGCCAGAATGAGCTGGGCGTGTCCATCAGCGAGACCGTGACCATCTCGTATAACGCCGCCGCCGAAGCCGCCGATCCCCTGGTGGACGGCTACGAGGTCTTTAACGACGACGGCTCCACAGGTCTGTGCGAGATCTCCATCGGGACCATCGTCCTGGGCAAGGCCGCCACCGCCCGCGAGGCAGTGGA
>CAZUWQ010000049.1:0-6536 GCA_964624195.1 uncultured Oscillospiraceae bacterium
TAACAGGGTGGCTCCGCAGTCGTCAGCCTGAACATGATAGCATAAAGGCGGGGGCTTGTCAATCCCCCGAAAGGAAAAATCGCCCTGCTTCCGCGGGAGCGGGTCTACAGCGGCGCGTCACAGAAGGCGCAGCAGTCCGCTCCGCCCTCCCGCTTGACCAGCGGGGGCAGGTAGCGCTCTGTTTGGGTAATGCAGTTTGGGTTATGGCAGAGGGGGCTGCGGCCGATCTCCACCGGGGCGGGGACGATCCGGGGCTGGTTGGCCAGGTCGGACAGCAGGGCCATGCGGGCGAACATCCCAAACCGGGCCTGCTGGAAGTAGACGGCCCTGGGGTCGTCGTCCACGTCCACGGCGATCTCATCCACCCGGGGCAGGGGGTGCATCACCAGCAGGTCCTCCCTGGCCCGGTCCAGCTTGGCGCGGGTGAGGACGTAGACGCCCTTGCTGCGCTCATATTCCGCGGGGTCGGTGAAGCGCTCCCGCTGGATGCGGGTCATATACAGGACGTCCAGCTGGGGGATGACCGCCTCCAGTCCGGTGACCTCCACAAAGGGCATCCGACGGTCCCGCATGAACTGGCGCAGATATTCCGGGACAGCTAACTCTCTGGGGGCGATGAGGAAGAAGCGGACGCCGCTGAACTTTGCCATGGCCTTGATGAGAGAGTGGACGGTGCGGCCGTTTTTCAGATCGCCGCACAGACCCACGGACAGGCCGTCCACACCGCCCCGCAGCCGGGTGATGGTGGTCAGGTCCGCGGTGGTCTGGGTGGGGTGCATATGACCGCCGTCCCCGGCGTTGATGACGGGCACGTCTGCATACAGGGAGGCGGCCCTGGCCGCGCCCTCCCAGGGGGTGCGCATGACGATGACGTCGGCGTAGCCGGACACCATTTTGATGGTGTCCTTCAGGCTCTCCCCCTTGGCGGCGGAGGACGACTTGGGGTCGGCAAAGCCGAACACCGAACCGCCCAGGCGGAGCATGGCGGTCTGGAAGGAGAAATTGGTGCGGGTGGAGGGCTCATAGAACAGACTGGCCATCACCCGGCCCCGGCAGACGTCCGAAAACCGCTCCGGCGCGTCGATGATCTGACCGGCTCTGGCGTAAAGCCGGTCCCATTCCTCCCTGGTGAGGTCCCCGAAATCAATGAGATGGCGCATGACAGTTCCCCTTCCTCAGTGGCTTTCCCATAGTATTCCCGCCGGCCCCGCGCTTTTCGCGGGGAGCGCTGATATTGTATCATGCCCTGACGGCGGGGGCAACAGAAATCGTGTGAGAAGGGACAAAAAAGCGGGGGATGACAAAATATGCCGCGCATGAAACGGGACCGGTTTTCCCATGCTATTCGGGAGAGCGCGGAGAGAAAAGGATGGAGAAGAGCAATGGACTGGCTGTGGTATTTCATCGTGTACAGCTTTATGGGCTTTTTGCTGGAGGCGGCCTTTGCCTATGGGACGGGCAGCCCCAACAAGGACCGAAAGTGCCTGCTGCTGCTGCCCCTGTGCCCGGTCTACGGGCTGGGCGCGGTGGCGACGCTCCGGCTGGCGCCGCTGGGCGGCCCGCTGTGGGCGGCCGCCGCGGGGGGCGGGGTCTGTACGGCGGTGGAGCTGGGGATGGGCCTTTTTTACCGGAAGGCGCTGGGGGTGCGCTTTTGGGATTACAGCGAGGCGCCGGGAAATCTGTTTGGGCTGATCTGTCCGTGGTTTTCCGTGTGCTGGGCGGGGCTGGCCCTGGTGCTGGTGTATGTGATCCACCGGCCGGTGGCGCGGATGGTATCCATGCTTCCGGCCTGGCTGGGGCCGCCGGTATTCAGTCTGCTGGCGGCGGACCTGATGGTGTCCTGCGCGGCGCTGCGGCGGACGGGGGATGTGGGGGTGCTGCGGTGGTACGCCGCCGGGCCAGGCCGGACTCTGCCATAAATGGGGGAGAGGACAGAGGGAAGAGATAGTTACGACAGCGCCGCCGACCCAGCCGCGGCAGACTGTGGGGCGAAGGACGCGGACGGCGGCGGGCGGTCCGGGACGGTGGTCACGCAGGCTCCACGCCCACAGAAAGGTGATGAAAACGCGGGCGTTTTTGCCCGGCGAGGTTGACAGGGGAGCGGTTTTGCACTAAAATCAATATAATTGTTCCCGCGGCGCCCTCGCTGACGCGGGGCATCTATCATCAGCTTCGGCCGCAGGGCGCGCTTGCGTCAGCGGGATATCTGCCGGTCGAGACGGAGAGAGGAGGCGCGTGCGCCTTGATCGAATTGAAGCACATCTCGAAGGTATTTCCCACGGCGGATGGGGATCTGCGGGCGCTGACCGACGTGAACCTGACCATCAGGGACGGCGAGGTGTTCGGCATCGTGGGCATGAGCGGCGCGGGCAAGTCCACGCTGGTGCGGTGCGTCAATCTGCTGGAGCGGCCCACGGAGGGGCAGGTCATCATCGACGGCCGGGACCTGTGCGCCATGAGCTCCAAGGAGCTCATCGCCCAGCGCCGGTCTATTGCTATGATCTTTCAGCAGTTCAATCTGCTCATGCAGCGCACCTGCCTGAAAAACATCTGCTTTCCCATGGAGATCGCCGGGGTGAAGGCCGACGCCGCCCGGAAAAAGGCGCTGGAGCTGCTGGACCTTGTAGGTCTGCCCGATAAGGCGGACGCCTATCCCGCCCAGCTCTCCGGCGGCCAGAAGCAGCGCGTCGCCATCGCCCGGGCCCTGGCGGCCGACCCCAAGATCCTGCTGTGCGACGAGGCCACCTCCGCCCTGGACCCCAAGACCACCCGGGACATCCTGCGGCTCATCAAGGACATCAACCTCCGCCTGGGCATCACGGTGGTGGTCATCACCCATGAGATGGCGGTGGTGGAGGAGATCTGCACCCATGTGGCGATCCTGGATCACGGCGTCATGGCAGAGAGCGGCACCGTGGAGG
Organism: uncultured Oscillospiraceae bacterium; assembly: GCA_964624195.1. GTDB lineage: Bacteria > Bacillota > Clostridia > Oscillospirales > Oscillospiraceae > Enterenecus. Next base: position 2,922 of record CAZUWQ010000049.1, read on the forward strand.
AGGTCTTTACCAACCCCAGGACCGAAGCCGGCCGTCGGCTGGTTTACCCCGACGGTATGCCGGAGGGCCGTCTGCCCGACAGCCGGGTGATCCGCATCGCGTTCAACGGCGGCGCGGTGGACAGGCCGCTGATCGCCTCGCTGGCCATCGACTGCGGCGTGCGGGTGAGCATTCTCAGCGCCGATATGCGCAGCATTGAAGGCAAGCCGGTAGGCACCATGCTGCTGGGCCTGCCCGACGACCCGGCGGAGGCCGCCAAGGCCATCGACTACATCAAAAAACAGCCCAGTGTGACCATGGAGGAGGTGCGGGATTACCATGCTTGACTTTTTAACTTCCATCTATCCACAATTTGCGGAAGAAGGCCGGTATCTGCTGGAGAACCTGCCCTTCGCCATCTGGGAGAGCATCTACTCCACGGTCATCTCCACCGTCTTTGCCTACATTATCGGTCTGCCTCTGGGCGTTATCCTGGTGACGGGCGAAAAGGATGGTATCCGCCCACTGCCCTCCCCACTGATGAAGGTGCTCAACGTGGTCATCAACCTGCTGCGCTCGGTGCCCTTCCTCATTCTGATGGTCGTGGTGTTTCCCCTGTCCCGGATCATTGTAGGGACCTCCATCGGCACTGTGGCCTCCATCGTCCCGCTGACCATCGCCGCCTTTCCCTTTGTAGCCCGCCTGGTGGAAGGGTCTCTCCGGGAAATGGACGACGGCATCATCGAGGCGGCCCAGGCCATGGGCTGCACCCCCTTCCAGATCATCTGGAAGGTCATCCTTCCCGAGAGCCTGCCTTCCCTGCTCACCAGCTTTACTACCGCTTTCGTCACCATTTTGGGCTATGGCGCCATGTCCGGCGCCATCGGCGGAGGCGGTCTGGGCAACATGGCGATCAACCGCGGCCATACCCGCGGCATGAGACTTGTGCTCTATGCAGCGGTGATCGTACTGGTCATCCTGGTGCAGATATTCCAGTCCATAGGCGGCCACTTTGCCCTGTCTTTGGATCGGCGCGGCCGAAACCGCGTCAGGAAAAGCAAAAAGCACGCCGCCGCCAAAGAGTGATATTTGGTGAAGCCGGGCAAAGATCTCTCCTTTGCCCGGCTTTTTTATGTGAAAAATAACCTCTTGACAGAGGCGCTTCGATTCGTTAAACTAAGTCACAACAAGTGAATATCGCTTGATCAAAGGCAATGAAGAGAAGAGTAGGCGCGGAACTACGGCACAGAGAGCCCGGGCAGCTGGAAACGGGTACGGAACGCCGCGCTGAACATGGTCTTGGAGCCGCGCGGGCGAGGGGAATTTCCTTTAGGTCGCGCCGGGGGTGCCCGTCACAGCACAGGAGTATCGGACGCAAGTCCCGCACTCCCAAAGGTCCGTCTCGTGAGGGGCGGATGAAGCAAGGTGGTACCACGAAGCAAATGCTCTCGTCCTTGGCAGTCGATGCCAGGGGCGTTTTTATTTGCCCCGGAAGGCCAAGTTTCATATTTGAAAGGAGTATCTCGAAATGAAAAAGAAACTGTTCTCTCTTGCCCTCATCGTCGTTCTGTGCCTGGCTCTGCTGGCCGGCTGCGGCGCCAAGAAGACTACCACCCTCAAGGTGGGCGCATCCCCCACGCCTCACGCCGAGATCCTGGAGGTGGCGAAGGATATCCTGGCCGAGGAGGGTATCACCCTGGAGATCACCGAGTTCGACGACTACATTCTGCCCAACACCGCCGTGGAGGACGGCTCGCTGGACGCGAACTACTTCCAGCACATCACCTACTTGAACAGCTTTAACGAGGAGAACGGCACTCACCTGGTCAGTGTCGCCATCATCCACTATGAGCCCTTTGGCATTTACGCCGGCAAGACCTCCTCCCTGGCAGACCTGGCTGACGGCGCCACGATCTCCGTCCCCAACGATACCACCAACGAGGCCCGCGCCCTGCTGCTGCTGGAGCAGGAAGGCCTCATCAAGCTCCGTGAGGACGCCGGCCTGACCGCCACCAAGGACGATATCGAAGAGAACCCCCACAACTATGATATCGTGGAGCTGGAGGCCAAGCTGCTGACCACCACCCTGCAGGATGTGGATGTGGCCGTCATCAACGGGAACTATGCCATCGGCGCCGGCCTGAATGTGGCTGACGCCCTGGCTGTCGAGGCTTCCGACGGCATTGCCGCCGAGGCCTATGGAAACATCATCGCCGTCAAGGAGGGCAATGAGAACAGTGAGGCAATTCAGGCCCTGGTGAAGGCGCTCCAGTCCGACAAGGTCAAGGACTTCATCAACGAGACCTATGGCGGCGCCGTGGTCCCCGTGTTCTGACCAAACCGCCGGGAGAGGCTTCCCCCGCCGCGTTTCGCGGCGGGGGAATTTTTTTAAAAGCCATTTAGGATCTCAAAATATGCTGGATCTGCCCAAGTTTTTGCGCCGGACGAAGGCGATCCGACGCAGACGCACTGGAGGTACGGCAAGGAGGACCGGAAAAGTATGGCGGAAAAGGGCGGGCAGGCGGCGTGTTGAGAGGCTTTAAACGGGCGCTAAGAGAGCCCCAGCTCCCGCAGCAGCTCCTCCCACCACTCAATGAGCTTGAATTTCAGCACATAGCCCCCGTCCTGGCCGGTGATGAGGGCCACCTGGTCCTCGGTGAGGCCGGCGTCGGCGGCGGTGGCGGCCACCTCCTCGGTGACGGAGGTCAGGCACAGGGGCGGAAACACCACGCACCACCAGTTTTGGCCGGCGCCGTCGCCGATGACTACCCGCAGGGCCCGGTAGGTACCGGCGGGGAGGGAGAAGCCGTCGTAGACCTTGGTGGGGAACCACTGGTCGGTCAGGGCGACGCTGACGGGGTCGCCGCTGCCCGCCTGAGCCAGCACGGTCCGGGCGGTCCGGGCCAGCTCATCCAGGTGAGGGGCCAGCGCAGCCTCGGCGTCGGCCCTGCTGTCCGCCCCGGACAGCAGGGAGGCGGCCCGGGCCAGCACCGCGTCCCGGACCTTTAGCTTCAGGGCCTGGTCGGAGTCGGAATCAGAGTTGGCGATGACATGGAGGCGGAGCACCTGGTCCGCCAGAGCGCCCCGGCTGGCGGAGGACCAGACGCCCACCGTCAGGGCGAGGCCGAAGGCCAGAAACAGCGCCGCTTCCCACAGGCGCAGCTTAGAGGATTTGGTTGACATAATAAAACACCGTCCTATGTATGAGCGCTGCTTTTCGCGCTGCATACATTGTGGACGGCGTTTTTTGATTTTATACCGTGAGTTGGAATATTTTCCGTCAGACGGTATGGCACAGGAACACGTCGGAATACTGCTCCGACAGAGACTGAAAGGCCCGCCGGGCGTCGTACTCGCCGTCAAACAGGCCGAAGACGGCGGGGCCGCTGCCCGACATGGAGGCGCCCAGGGCGCCGTGGTCGATGAGATCGGCCTTGATGGTGTCGATCTCCGCGCGGCGGCGGGGTTCCAGCACATCCTCAAACACGTTGTACATACGGCGGGCCACGCCGGCCAGATCGCCGGCGGACAGGGCGGCCAGCAGGCCGTCGGTGTCCGGGCGGCGGACGATCTTCTTCACCTCCACCCGGCTGAACAGCTGAGGGGTGGAGATGGGAAAGGGGGGCTTGCACACCA
>CAZUWQ010000050.1:0-6416 GCA_964624195.1 uncultured Oscillospiraceae bacterium
GGGCGGCCCTTCGGGGCCGCCCGATTTTTTGTCTGTCCACGCGCTCAGAAGGTCACCCGCGCCGTGGTCCCCTTCCCCGGTTCGCTCTCCAGCTCCAGCTCCCCGTTCAGATACTCCACCGCATGCTTCACGATGGACAATCCCAGGCCGGTGCCCCCCGTCTCCTTGGACCGGCTCTTGTCCACCCGGTAGAACCGCTCAAACACCCGCGCCCGGTGCTCCGGAGGGATGCCGATCCCGGTGTCCCGGACCGTCAGCGCCGCGCCCCCTTCCCGGGGCTCAATGGACACCTCCACGGCTCCGCCCTCCACGTTGTATTTGACGGCGTTGTCGCACAGGTTGAAAAGGATCTCCGCCACCAGCCGCCGGACGCTCCGGACAGTCACCGGCGCGCCGGTGACTGTCAGCGTCACCCGCCTGACCGCCGCGGCGTCCGCCAGCGACGCCGCCGTCTCATTGGCCGCCGCCAGCAGATCCACCTCCTCCATGGGCAGCTCGCCGCCCTCGTCCAGCCGGGACAGCCGGAGGATGTCCTCGATCAGCGTCACCAGCCGCTCCGCCTCTGTGCGGATATGCCCTACGAACCGGGGCACATCCTCCGGCTTCACCAGGCCGTCCTCCAGCAGCTCCGCGCTGCCCATAATGGACTGCAAGGGCGTTTTCAGCTCATGGGACACATTGGCGGTAAACTCCCGGCGGGCCCGCTCGGCCGCGGCCTGCTCCGTCACGTCAAAGGCCAGCAGCACAGCCCCTGCCGCCCCATCCTCCGCTCCGATCCGGCTCACGTCCAGCTGGTACTCCCGCCCATCCCGCTCAAATCGGGTCCGGCCGTGTCCCCCGCTCATGGCCGTCTGGATGGCGCGGCTCACCTTGCGGTCCCGCTCCACCGTCAGAAAGTCCGCTCCCACGCAGCCGGCGTCGGCGTGGAACAGCCGCTCCGCGGCGGGGTTGATGCGCAGAATGACGCCGCTCTCGTCGAGCAGCACCAGCCCCTCCCGCATACTGCCGGTGATCTGGGCAAATTCGTCGGCTCTCCGCCGCAGCTCCGCCACCTGAGCGTCGATCTGCCGGCGCTGGCGCTCCAGCCTCCGCAGCAGCGGCGACAGCTCCTCATAGGCGTCGTTTTCCAGCGGATGCTCCAGGTCCAGCCGGTCCAGCGGCCTGACGATGCGCCGGGACAGCCGCCGGGCCAGCGCCGCCGACAGGATCACGGCCACCGCCAGCACCGCCGCCATGGGCCACGCCATCCCCAGCGCCAGCGCCCACACGCTGGCCTGGCTGACGGAGATCCGCAGCACAGACCCGTCGTCCAGCCGCCGGGCGCAGTACAGCGTGCGCTCCAAAAGAGTGGCGGACCAGCGGGAGCTGACCCCCTCCTGGCTCTCCAGCGCCGCCCTGATCTCCGCCCGGTCGGCATGATTTTCCATGGTGTCCGCGTCCGCCTGGGTGTCGTAGAGCACCGTGCCGTCCTCCGCCACCCAGGTCAGCCGGTACCGCTGGCCGTCCAGCCCGCGGAGATATCTCAGGCCGCTTTCCTCCACGGCCTCCGCCGCCAGCAGCAGCTCGTCGGCCATCTGCCGCTCCTGGACGCCCTCAAAGCAGCTGTAAAGGCATCCCATGATCAGCACGATGCCCGCAGCCGCCACCGCCACCGCCACCGCCAGGATGGAGCGGAAAATTTTCCTTGTCATGCCTCCGCCTCGAAGCGGTAGCCCACGCCCCGGACCGTCTCGATCCGCCCGCCGTGCCGCCCCAGCTTCTGCCGCAGAGTGGTGATGTGCATATCCAGCGTCCGGGTCTCTCCGGCGTAGCCTCCCCCCCAAACCCGGTCAAACAGCTGCTCCCTGGTAAACACCATACCGGGCCGGGACAGGAAAAGCTTCAGCAGCTCAAATTCCTTCAGTGTCAGCCGCGCCCGCGCCCCGTCCACCGCCACGGTGTGCCCCTCCGGATCCAGCACGATCCCCCCGGCCTGTAAAAGCCGCGGGGCCGGCTCGGGCCGCGTCCTGCGGAGCACCGCCTTCACCCTTGACGCCATTTCCATCATGCCAAAGGGCTTCACCAGATAGTCGTCCGCCCCCAGATCCAGGCTCCGCACCTTGTCGTGCTCCTGCCCCCTGGCCGTAGCCATGATGACCGGGATCTGACTGTAAGCGGGGTCGGCGCGCAAAAACCGCAAAAGCTCCACCCCGTCCTCGCCCGGAAGCATGATGTCCAGGATGACCAGCTCCGGCCGGCCGGCGCGCAGCGCCTCCCGAAAGGATGCGGCGTCCGGAAAGCCCTCCGCCTCAAAGCCGGTGGAGCGCAGCGTATACACCTCGACGTCACGAATGCCGTCGTCGTCCTCAACGCACCAGATCACGGCGCTGCCCCTCCCTCTTGTCTTCCGGTGATGGAAAACACCACCCACCGGGCGATATTGACGGCGTGGTCTCCGATCCGCTCAAAATACTTCGCGATCATCAGCAGGTCCAGGGCACATTCCCCCTCGTCCGGCCGGGCGGCGATCATCCGGATGAGGGACGCCTTCACCCGGAGAAAGCAGTCGTCCACCACGTCGTCATGCCGGATGGCCGCCGCGGCGATGTCCACGTCCTGCCTTACAAACGCATCCACGCTCTCAGTCACCATCTGAATGGTGGCCTCCGCCATGACGCGGATCTGTCGGCAATCCTCTCCCGGCGCCCGGTCCAGATAGCCGATGAGCTCTCCGATGTCCGCCGCCTGGGTGCCGATGCGCCGCATATCCGTCACCATCTTCAGCGCCGCCGACACCTGCCGCAGGTCCCCGGCCACCGGCTGCTGCCGCAGCAGCAGCTTCAGGCACAGGGACTCCACCGTCCGCGCCGCCTGGCCGATCTCCCCGTCCGCCCGCTCGATCTTCTCCAGCCAGTTCCGCTCCCCGGTGGTCAGCGCTTTGGACGAATAGGCGATGATCTCCTCGCACAGGGCGCCCATTTGGATCAGCTCCCGGTGCAACGTGGCCAGCTCCTCGTCAAAGCGGCTCCGCATCATCCAAACCTCCCCGTGATATAGTCCTCGGTGCGCCTGTCCTTCGGCTGCTCAAACAGCCGCTGGGTGCTGCCGTATTCCACCAGCTCACCCAGCAGGAAGAACGCGGTGTTGTCGGAGATGCGGACCGCCTGCTGCATATTGTGGGTCACGATAATAATAGTATAACGGTCTTTCAGTTCCATTGCAAGCTCTTCGATCCGGGAGGTGGAAATGGGGTCCAGGGCGCTGGTGGGCTCGTCCATCAGCAGCACGTCCGGCTCCACCGCCAGGGCCCGGGCGATGCACAGCCGCTGTTGCTGCCCCCCGGACAGGCCCAGGGCGGACTTTTTCAGCCGGTCCTTGACCTCCTCCCAGATGGCCGCCCCCCGCAGCGACTGCTCCACGATCTCGTCCAGCCTGGCCCGGTTCCGCACCCCGTGGGTCCGCGGCCCATAGGCGATGTTGTCATAGACGCTCATGGGAAAGGGGTTGGGCTTCTGAAACACCATGCCGATGTTCTTCCTCAGCTCGTTCACGTCGGCGCCGGGGGCGTAAATGTCCTTCCCCCGGTAGCGCGCCTCTCCGGTGATCCTCACGCCGGGGATCAGGTCGTTCATCCGGTCCAGCGTCTTCAGAAAGGTGGACTTGCCGCACCCGGAGGGGCCGATCAGCGCCGTGATGCCGTGCTCCCCGATGTCGACGCTCACGTCCTTCAGCGCCTGGACCGCCCCATACCAGAGGCACAGGTCCTTTACCGTAATCACATTCAAAGTGCGTCCCTCCTCTGGAACAGCCTGCCCACCAGAGCAGCCAACAGGTCCAGCGCCACCGTCAGCACCATCAAAATGGCGGCGATGGCGAAGGCCGCCCCGAACTCGCCCCGCTCCTTGGCGTATATATAGAGAGCCACAGTCAGCGTCGCCCCGGAGCTTCCCAGCCCCTCGAAAAATCCGTTGAGGGCGTGGGCAGAGCCCGCCGTGAACAGCAGCGCCGCCGACTCCCCCAAAATACGCCCCACGGACAGGATACAGCCGGTGACGATCCCGTCCACGCACCCCGGCAGCACCACCGTGCGGATCACGCGCCACTGGCCGGCCCCCAGCCCGAAGGCCCCCTCCCGGTAGCTCTGGGGCACTGTTTTCAGGCTCTCCTGGGTGGTGCGCGTCACTGTGGGCAGATTCATGACGGCCAGTGTCAGCGCCCCGGCCAGCAGGGAGGTCCCCAGGGAGCAAAACTCGCAGAACACCAGCATCCCCACCAGGCCGTAGATGATGGACGGGATGCCCGAGAGCGTCTCGGCGGCATACTCAATGGCCCCTGCCAGCCGCCGGTTTTTCGCGTATTCGGTGAGGTAGATGGCCGCTCCCACACCCAGGGGCAGGACGATCAGCAGGGTGATGATGACGATATAGACCGTGTTCAGAAGATCCGGCAAAATGCCGATGCGGTCAGAGAGGTAGCTGGGCCCGGTGGACAGCAGCTCCCAGGTGATGTTGGGGACGCCCTTCCACAGCACATAGCCGATGAGAAAGGCCGCCAGCCCGCAGACGATGACCACACACAGCCCCATCAGCGCCCGCATGAACACGCCGTAGGCCTTCCGTCCGCCGCGCGCGGACCTGTTTCCCATCCTTATCCCTCCCTGTTCCGCTTCAAAAAGAAGTTCAGCGTCGCGTTGATGAGCATGATGAACAGAAACAGCACCAGGGCGATAGAGAACAGGGCCTGCCGCTGCAGGCCCTCGGAGTAAGCCATTTCGCTGGCCACCGCGGTGGTGAGAAAGCGCACGCTCTGAAAAAGGGAGGGCATATTGGCCACATTGCCCGCCACCATCATCACCGCCATGGCCTCCCCGATGGCCCGGCCCACCCCCAGCACCACCGCCGCGGCGATGCCGCTGCGGGCGGCGGGGGCAGATACCCGGAACCAGGTCTCAATGGGCGTGGCCCCCAGGGCCAGGGACGCGTCCTCATACTCTCCGGGCACCGCCTCCAGCGCCGTCACCGACACCTTGATGATGGAGGGCAGGATCATGACAGCCAGCACGATGATGGCCGCCAGCAGGCCGGCCCCGTCGGGCACATGGAACAGCGCCCGGATGCCCGGCACCAGCACCATCATGCCCACCAGGCCGTACACCACCGACGGGATGCCCGCCAGCAGGCTCACCGCCGCCTCGATGACCGCCCTCACCCTCGGTCTGGCCCGCTTTGCCAGATACACCGCCGCGAAAAAGCCGATGGGCACGCCCAGCAGGATAGCCCCCGCGGTGCCGTAGACGCTGGTGAGGATGAACGGCAATATCCCATAGGCAGGCTCCGCCGCGGTGGAGGCCCATTTCGTACCCAGCAAAAAGCCGCCAAGTCCGATCTCCCCGATGGCGGGGAGACCGGATATGACGAGGAACACAGTGATGAGCAGCACACAGCCCACAGTGATCAGCCCCAGCACCAGGAAGGCCCCGTGTATGACCATCTCCAGCGATCGCCTGTTCCTGTTCATGTCCTCAGTTCACCGGCACGGCCCCGGCGCCGGAGATCAGCTCGGCGGCGTCGGAGGAGGTGGCGAAGTCGAAGAACTTCTGGGCCGCGTCGGACAGCTTGGCGTCCGCCCTGGTCACCAGCACGAAGGGGCGCTGCACCACATAGCTGCCGTCCTTCACCGTCCCCTCGCTGGGCGCCACGCCGCCCACGGACAGGGCCTTCACCGTGTCCTTTACCGAGGCCAGGGATGCGTACCCGATGGCGTCCGGGTTGCCGGCCACGGTGGCGATCACGTCGCCGGTGGAGGTCAACTCCTGCCGGTACAGGCATTTGTCCGCCGTGCCGGTGATGGACTCGAAGCCGTCCCGGGTGCCGCTGCCCGCCTCCCGTCCGATGAGGACGATCTCCGCGTCATTTCCGCCCACGTCCTTCCAGTTGGTGATCTCCCCGGTGTAGATCCCGGCGATGGTGTCCAGGTCCAGGTCGCTCACCGGGTTGTCGGGGTTGACGATCATGGCGATGCCGTCCAGCGCCAGCACGGTCCCGACCAGCCCCTGGGCCGCTTCCTCCTCCTTCAGGTCCCGGCTGCTGAGGCCGATGTCGCACCGGCCCTCGGCCACGGCAGTGATGCCGGAGCCGGACCCGGTGGGATCATATGTAAACGTAATGCCCTCGTGCTCCGCCTCGAACGCCTCGCCCAGCGCGCCAATGACGTTCTCCATAGAGGTGGACCCGTTGGTGGACACCGACCCGGACTCCTTCGCCCCGCACCCCGCCGGCACCGTCAGCGCCAGCGCGGAAGCGAGCAGGAGCGAAATCAGCTTTTTCATCATGTGTGGTCTCCTTTTTCATTTGACTTTTCATTTCCTGCGCCACTCTCAGCATACAGGCGGAATGTAAAAGGGAAAACCACACTTTTGTAAAATCAGAGTAAAATCG
>CAZUWQ010000051.1:0-4020 GCA_964624195.1 uncultured Oscillospiraceae bacterium
GCCCGAAGTCCCGCATTCTGATATCCTCCCATACATTCCAAATTACCGTCCTGTTAAAATCGGATAGGCGAGCGCCATCGACCCTATCCGCCTGCGCCGCCCGCGCGCCGCGAAAGCGGCAATATTCCTCTCGCGGGCGTGTGCATAAAAAGCAAAACGCAGAGCCATGTTCACCCTTTTCGGGTTCATCGGCTCTGCGTCTTAGCGTCTGGCTCTGTTATTTTTGTTGTGATAAACTCTCTTACACTGACCAATACCTCCCGTTTGCACTTTGGGCAAAACAGCAGGAAATTTTTTAGCTCCGTATCCTGCCGCAGCTTTACCCGGGTCTTGCCCCCGCAGGCTGGGCATAACAGCCACTTTTCCGCCATGGCAATCACTTTCCTTTCTGAAGCTGCACCCCTTATCATAAGATGTCACCTTTCCAAATTCAGCCGTTTATCGATGAGTTGCGATTTTGGCCGATGAAATGCAGGCAACCGTCATGGCTTTGGTGTGGGATGGGGCGTCTGCTGCTTCAGGCCGCCGCTTTTGATCCGCATAAGCATCGCCATAAAGTCCTGTCCCAGCAGGTCGTTGATCTCCTCCTCCGAAAAGCGGCACATCCCGGTGGCGCACAAGGAGGCAACGCCGTAGGTGAAAATCCAAACATGGCGGAACAAGGCCATTGCTTCCTCCGAGGACAGGCCATATTCCTCCTGCAAAATACCGATGCAGACTCCTGCGGGTTCCCCAAGGTTTGCAAACACTTCCGTAAAGCTGTGGTTTTGTCCGTCACCCTGCATGAACAAAAGCCGGTAAAGGTTCGGTTCTTCCAGCGCAAACAGGATCATCTGCATTCCAAACTGCTTGAAAGCCGGCGTATATTGTACCGCTTTTTTGGCGTACTGCTCAAAATGCCGCAGAAGAGCTGTTTGTGTTTCCCGGCGCACTTCTTCCATATTCTGAAACACGGTAAAGATAGGGCGGGCGGAGCTGCCAAGCTCCTTGCCAAGCGCCTGGGCGGTCAGGGCGTCTATCCCGTCCCGGCTGACGAGCCGCAGCGCGGCCGCCGTGATCTCTTCTCTTGTGAATTTCGGTTTCGGCGGCACAGGCCCTCTCCCCTTTTTAAAACGTTCGTTTTGAAACGCTTATTTTGAAACGTTGATTTTATTATACACGCTCCGGCCGGTTTGTCAAGAGCAATTCGCGGCCCGCGCTTTACAACCGGGCGGGCAGGTGCTATGATAACAGCAGCGGATATCACACATCCTCACGGGAAAGGAAAGAACATGAGATCAAAACAGCTTCCCAGACGCATCGCGCAATACATCGCCGGCCTCATCTGTATGGCCATCGGCCTTGTCCTTTTAAAACGTACCAACTGGGGCGTGTCCCCCATCACCGCCGTGCCCGACGCCGTGGCCAACATCACCCCCCTCACGCTTGGCAACGCCACCATTCTGCTCCATCTGCTGTGCGTGGCGCTCCAGGTCGCCGTCCAGAGGCGGGTCACCCTCAAGAGCGTCCTGTGCCTGGGCGTGGGCATCCCCTTCGGATACCTGGTGGACCTGTTCATGTGGCTGTGGGACCCCCAGATGGTCCTGTGGCAGAAGATCGCGGCTCTGATCGCCGGCATCGCCATCCAGGGCTTCGGCGTCGCCCTCATCAGCGGCTGCGATATGATGCTCCCCGCCCCGGACGAGCTCAACAACGTAATCAGCCGGGTCTATGACAGGAAGCTGTCCCATGTCAAGATGATCGCCGACGCCGTCTATGTGGTCGCGGCCATCGTCATCAACCTCATCTCCGTCCGCTCCCTGGCCAGCGTAGGCATAAGCTCCGTGGCCTCCGTGCTGCTGACCGGCTGGTGCGTGGGGCTGTCCTACAGGCTTGTGCCGGGCATACGAATGTCCCCCTTCTTCAGCGCCCCACAAAATACGGACAAGTGAAAAAAACGCCCCCCGCTTCCGTGGAAGCGAGGGGCGTCCGCCTGTAAGTCCGTCTGCATTCGCGGGCCGCGCCGGGATACGGGGCGCTTACGACGCGGCGGGCGTCTCCAGCACGATCTCGCCCGTATAGGTCCCGGCCTCGATGGGGGTGGGAACGCCGTCCACCGTCATGGCCGCGCCCACGATGGACGAGGCCTCGTCGATGGTCAGGGCCGTGAGATAGGAGGTCTCCGTGACCGTCCACACAGAGCCGTTGACCAGCGTCAGGCTCAGGCCCGCGTCGCCCTCATGGTAAGCGCCCAGCTCCGTGGCGGCGGCATAGCCGATCTCCTGGGAGACGTTGTCGCCGGAGGCAAAGCTGGTCACCTCCCAGGTGTCCCGGCCCAGGGAGATCGCGCCGGTGATCTCGGAGCAGTCCAGGGTCACGTCCAGCCCCCGGGCGGGACGCATGCCCTCCCCGGCGGGGCCGCTGGTGGCGGTGCTCTCATCGCCCTCCGTGGCCGCCGTGTTGAGGATATCGCCGGCCATGACGGAGTTCTTTATGGTGACCACAGGCGCCGCGCCGGAGGATTCGGAGCCGGAGCCGGAGTCGGAGTTGTGGATGAGCTTGACAATGCAGTTGGAGCCGCCGCTGCGGTAGACGGTGTGGACATAGCTTTCGTCCACGCCGTTCTCCGTGCCGAACTGGGCGTCCACATCCGCCATATCCACCCCGTAGGAGGCGGCCAGCTCGGCGCTGACGGTATAGGAGCCGTCAAAGGCGATGGTGCAGTCGTCGATGAGCACGGTGTTGGCGGTGTCCCGGAGCATGACCCCGGCCTCGCCCACGTGCAGATCGGTGTTCTGGAACACGATGTCGCCCACGCTGTTGCCCGAGTGGGTCATCACGCCGTACATGCCCGCGTTGACGGTGCAGCCCACAAAGGACACGATGCCGCTGCCCGTCTCCACCGCGCCGTAGTCGGGCACGTCGATGGCCGAGCCGATGAAGTAATCCCGGGCGGCGCCGTCGGAGTAAGCGCCGTAGCCGCTGGTCAGCACGGCCACATAGCTGTTGTTGATGTGCAGCTCGGTGGGGTCGTCCCAGGCGGTGTAAAGGTTGTCGCTGTCCGTGCTGAGAGCGCCCCAGCCCTGGGAGATGACCACGGAGTCGTTATAGGTGACGCAGGACGCGCCCACCGCGTTGGTCGCCCGGACCTTGCCCTCCAGGAACAGCCCCGGCGGGCAGCCCTGCACGGTCTGCAGGGTCGGGTCGGAGACGGCGTAGACGGTGGAATCGTTCACCGTGAGCGTGGCCCCGAAGCGGGTGAATATCGCCCCCCGGCCCGGTCCCCGGGTGATGATGCGGAAGTTGTTCAGCTCCGCCGCCGCGTTGTCGGACACGTACACCGCCGCGCCGAAGCCGCCCATGTCGTTGGAGCCCAGGCCGGACATGTCCAGCACATAATCGCTCAGCACCACGGTCTCGGGGGCCGCCAGGCCAAGGTTGGTATAGCTGGCGGCGCTGCCGCTGTCCACCAGGGACTGGGCGATCTCCTCCAGGCTCAGGCCGGCGTCATAGCCCTGGGCTTCGCAGAACGCCTCCCAGTCGGGATAGTAGCCGCCGGTGATGTAGGAGAAGTTGATCTTCTCCGCCACCAGGGCCGGGTCGGAGGCGCCCCCCAGTACAAAGGCGCCGGTGTTGCGGATGGCGATACCCACCGCGTTGTCCTCGTCGGAGACGATGGCGGTGACCCCGCCGGATTCGGTCAGGCCCGCGCCGGTGGAATGGGCCTCGTCCGGCTCGCCGCCGTCATAGGCAACCGACGCGGTGGTCACCAGCTGCTGGACCTGGCCCATGGCCACGCCGTCCAGGGTGATGGCCGCGTCGGGGTCCGCCGCGCCGGATTCGGAGTAGGTGGGTTCCGCCGCCGAAGCCTCGCCGCTGGCCTCGCCGCTGGCGAAGGCCCCCGTACCCAGGGCGCACGCCAGCGCCAGGCACAGAAGGATGCTCAACAGTCTCTTCATGCTACAGATGCTCCTTTTTACAGTTTATTTTTGGGGATAACGAAATTATAGCGCACGGCCCGCGCCGGTGTCAACCGATACG
>CAZUWQ010000051.1:4120-6380 GCA_964624195.1 uncultured Oscillospiraceae bacterium
GCCCCGGGAGTTACGCCTCCCCGGCCCGGAAAAAGGCCACGCCGATGGCCCCCGGGCCCGCGTAGGTCCCGATGGTGCTGCCGATGGGAGAGACGGGGATGTCCTCCGCCCTCCCCTCATACAGCGGGGCGCTGTCCGCCAGATACTTTCGCAGCAGCGTGTCCGAAAGGCCGCTGTAGGCCAGACAGAAGGGCATGGAAAAGTCGATGCCGCCGCTGTCCCGGACGAATTTCATAAGGAGGTTGTTCCCGTTTCTGGACCCCCGGGCCCGGCCCGCCAGGCGGACCTCGCCCTCCTCCACCGATATCACCGGCTTGATGGACAGCAGGCCCCCCGCGAAGGCCGCCGCGGAGGACAGCCGCCCCCCTTTTTTCAGGTACTCCAGGGTGTCCAGCAGCGCCAGGAGCCGTATCCGGCCCTTCTGCCGCTCCAGCTCCGCCGCGATTTGCGCCGCCCCCAGGCCCTCGTCCCGGAGCCGCGCCGCCAGCAGCACCAGGAGCCGCTGGCCGATACACACGTTTTCGCTGTCCACCACCCATACGGAGCCGGGGTGGTCCTCCGCCGCCATCAGGGCGCTGTTGCAACACCCCGACAGCTTCGACGACAGCGCGATACATACCGCCTCGTCCCCCGCCTCCGCCGCCAGGCGGAACCGCTCCTCATACTGATAAGGGTTGATCTGGCAGGTGTGGGGCAGCTCGTCCGTCTCCACCAGCTTCTCAAAAAATTCCCGGCTCGTCATGGTCACGCCGTCCAGATACTCCCTGTCCCCGAACACGGTGGTCATGGGGATGATCTCCAGCCCCAGCTCCGCCCCCTGGGCCTGGGTGATGTCGCAGGCCGAATCGGTGATAATCCTAACGCTCATAGCTTCCCTCCGAGCAAAATGATTCAAATTTTTTAAAGCGACGCCGCCTTAACCGTTCATGCCACTATACGCGCCGTGCGCCCGGTTTGTCAAGGGCGCGCCTCATTTGCCGGATTGCGGTCCGGCCCCGTTTGTGGTATGATCGTGAGCGGACCCTGGTACCTTGCGGGAGGCGGAGATATATGACAGACACACAGCAGAGGGCGGCGGCAAAGGCGTTCGCGGCCTATTGGAAGGATAAGGGCTACGAAAAGGGCGAGAGCCAGTCGTTCTGGCTGTCGCTGCTCCGGGACGTCTACGGGGTGGAGCACCCGGAACAGTTTATCACCTTTGAGGAGCAGGTGCATCTGGATCACACCAGCTTCATCGACGGCGCCATCCCCGCCACAAAGGTCCTGATCGAGCAGAAGGGGCTGGGGAAAGATTTGAAAAAGCCCATCAGGCAGTCGGACGGGACGCTTTTGACCCCCTTCCAGCAGGCGAAGCGGTATATCACCGAGCTGCCCCTGTCCCAGCACCCCCGCTGGGTAGTTACCTGCAATTTCAGCACGTTCCACGTGTACGACATGGAGCGCCCCGGCGGGGAGCCGGAGGTCATCGAGCTGCGCGATCTGGAGAAGGAATACTACCGCCTGCGATTCCTTGTGGACACGGGCAGCGAGCATTTGAAGCGGGAGATGGAAGTGTCCATCGCGGCGGGGGACATCGTGGGCCTGCTCTATGACGCCCTCGCAAGGCAGTATGTGGACCCGGAGAGCGAACGGGCGCGGAAAAGTCTGAACGTGCTGTGCGTCCGGCTGGTGTTCTGCCTGTACGCGGAGGACGCCGGCATTTTCGGCCGGCGCGGGATGTTCCATGACTATATGGCGGAGTATGACGCCCGGCGCAGCCGCAAGGCGCTCGCGGAGCTTTTTGAGGTGCTCGACACGCCGCCGGAAAAACGCGACCCGTATTTGAAGGAGGACGCCCCGGAGCTGGCGGCGTTCCCCTATGTCAACGGCGGTCTGTTCCGGGATGAGGACATAGAAATTCCCGCTTTCACCGATGAGATTCGGGACCTGATTCTGAACAGGGCCAGCGAGGACTTCGACTGGTCGGAGATCAGCCCCACCATTTTCGGCGCGGTGTTCGAGAGCACCCTGAACCCGGAGACCCGGCGAAAGGGCGGGATGCACTACACCAGCGTCGAAAACATCCACAAGGTGATCGACCCCCTGTTCCTGGACGGGCTGACCGCCGAGTTCCGCGCCATCGCCGCCGAGCCCGTGGACAGGACGCGGGAGAAAAAGCTCAAGGCGTTCCAGGACAAGCTCGCCTCCCTGTCGTTTCTGGACCCGGCCTGCGGGTCGGGCAATTTCCTCACCGAGACATACCTGTCCCTCCGGCGGCTGG
>CAZUWQ010000052.1:0-6321 GCA_964624195.1 uncultured Oscillospiraceae bacterium
CCCTTCAACGAGCCGTACCGCTACGGCAAGCATGTGGCGTCCCTGTCCAATATGCTGGCGGGAGGTGTGCTGGTGCAGCGGTTTGGCGACCTGGTGGGCGGGCGGCGGAGCAATGAGCACCGCATGAGCAAGTCCTTTGTGCGGCCCACCCTCACCGCCGCCGTCCCCGGCGATCTGTCTCTGACCCTGCCCAAGCGGCAGCTGGACGACATCATTGAGATGATCTACGCCCTGGATAAGCTGGCGCCGGGCACCGCCAACTATGACACCCTGCTGTACGGCGCGGAGGTGAAGTTCTACTCCGCCCGCATCAGGCTGTCCCACGAGCTGGAGACCGCCCTGCCCGGCTTTTTCGCCGTGGGCGACGGAGCCGGCGTCACCCGCGGCCTGGCCCAGGCGGGCGCGTCGGGGGTAAAGGCGGCCAGAGTGGTGGCGGAGCGGCTGGGGAAGGAATAGGAGAAGGGGCAAATAATTTTTTTGTAGGGGTATTTGAGGCGAAAAAGTTCTGAAAAACGGAGACCGGCGCCGGGGGCGCGGCGCCTGAACAGGTTGGAGCGGCAAAGTTTTCAACAACTTCAACAGAGTTTTCCACAGATGGGCTGAGTGGAAATCAAGTAGACATAAAAGACGTCAAGAGAAATTTTATAGGCATTTTCCCGAAAATGCGGGTGGGAGAAGCGCGCGGCGGTCAGCCCGCCCGATGAGAGAGGCCGTCCCGCACGGCGGGCGCCGCCGGCCGCTGGACCGGCGGCAGATCGGACTCGCTCATCCTTGTCATGGCATCCCGGCTCCGCAGGGCCGCCGGGACCGTCGGCGGGAGGCAAAAACCGCTGATGACAGCGCGGGAGCGCGTCTCATCAGCGGTTTTCAAATCAGAGCGCCCGGCCCAGGGCCCGGAGGTTTTGGAATACACCGTGAGGCTGGATGGGGGAGGCTTTCAGGTCCTCCATGGCGGTCTCGCCGGACAGGACCAGGAGACCCAGGGCGCCGTTGTTGACGCCGGCGGCCACGTCGGTATACAGCCGGTCGCCCACGAAGGCCACCTCCTCCCGGCGGCGGCCGGTGGCGGACAGGATCATGTCCACCGTCTCCTGGCTGGGCTTGCCCAAGTATTTGGGACTGCGGCCGGTGGACAGCCGAATGGCGGCACAGAGGGCGCCGCAGTCGGGGATGAAGCCGTCCGCGGTGGGGCAGTTCACGTCCATATGCGTGGCAAGAAATTCCGCGCCGCCCCGCAGGAAGGCGCAGGCCCGCTCCAGCTTGTGATAGGTCAGCTCCGTGTCGAAGGCGGCCACCACGACGTCGGGCCGGCGGTCCTCCACCAGGGGCACCCCGGCCTGGAGAAAGGCGCGGCGCAGAGCTTCGGTGCCCATGAGATAGACGGTTTTTCCGGGACGGCAGGTGTTCAGATAGCGGATGGTCACGTCGCCGCTGGTCATGATCTGGTCCCGGCGGATGGGGCAGCCCATGCGGGTCAGCTTATCCATATAGTTTTCCGGACTCCGGGAGGAGTTGTTGGTGAAGAACAGAAAGTCCCGCCCGGTGGCCCGCGCCCGGTCCAAAAACTCCAGAGAGCCGGGGATGAGGTCGTCCCCCAGATAAAAGGTCCCGTCCATATCCAGCACAAACAGCTTGACCCGCGCCAGCCGCGCCGCTAACTCGTCCATGATATCCCGCCCTCTTTTCTTCGCTCGGCGCCATTGTATCACGATCCCGGCCGTTTGCCAACAGGTCACGGCTGTGTGGACACTCGTTGACTTTCTCCGGCCCCTATACTATAATTATGGTACCGATATGGCACCGATGGAAGGACTTTGGTATGGATATAACGCGCCAACGGCGCGGGGAGGTCTCTATGAAGGGTATTATTTTGGCCGCGGGGCGGGGCACCCGGCTGTATCCCATGACCCGCCCGGTCTGCAAGCCCCTCCTGCCCGTCTACGACAAGCCGCTGATCTATTATCCGCTGTCCGTGCTCATGCAGGCGGGGATCCGGCAGGTGCTGGTCATCGTGCCCCCCGGGGAGGAGGACACCTTTTCCGCTCTGCTGGGGGATGGGGCGCAGCTGGGGATGTCCATCTCCTACACGGTCCAGCCGGTGGCCCGGGGCATCGCCGACGCCCTGCTCATCGGCCGGGACTTTCTGGCCGGGGACGACGTGTGCCTGGTGCTGGGGGACAATATCTTCTGGGCGCCCCATCTGGCGGATACGCTGAAGGCCACCGCCGCCCGCAACCGGGGGGCCACGGTGTTCGGCTGCTATGTGGACGATCCCCGGCCCTTCGGCGTGGTGGAGTTCGACGGGGCGGGACGGGCCATCTCCATCGAGGAAAAGCCAGCCTGCCCCAAGTCCAACTATGTGGTGCCGGGGCTGTATTTTTATGATAACGCCGCTCTGGACGTGGCAGCGGGCCTCAGCCCCTCCGCCCGGGGAGAGCTGGAGATCACCGATGTGAACCGGTCCTTCCTCCGCCGGGGGGCGCTTCAGGTCATCCCCCTGGAGCAGGACTACCTGTGGATGGACGCGGGAAATGCGGACAGTCTGCTGGCCGCGGCCCAGGCCATCCGGGATCTGCAGCGGGACAGCGGACAGTATGTGGGCTGCATTGAAGAGGTGGCTTACCGGGAGGGGTGGATCACCGGCGCCCAGCTCCGGCAGATGGGGGAGGCGCTGTCCATGACGGCCTATGGGCGGCATCTGCTGTCGCTGTGAGCGCTTTGGAACGAGGGCCTGTTGTTAGGCTCGACGCGCCGCAGACGCAATTTTGCGGCGTTGCCCTGAAAAAGCTATGGAGAACTGCCGTTTGTGCGGTTCTCCATAATTTTTCTTGTCTTTATTTTGAAATTTCTGTTTCGCGGCAGGCCCGCTTTTCCGCTCAGGGGCCGCGCCTCCGGTCAGGGGCAGCTCTGCTCCAGCATGGCCCGCAGCTGACGGCAGTGACTTTGGCAGTCCGCCTCCAGGTCCCGGTACAGCTCCCGCAGGGTGGCGTCATCCAGATCTTCCGCCGCCAGCTTGCAGGCCAGCTCCGTCTGCCGCTCCGCCTGGTGGCGCTGCCGCAGGGCGCCCCAGAAGGAGGGAATGACCGGGGTGGACAGCTGCTCGCTGGGCCAGTACCGCAGACCGGTGAGCAGAAAATAGGCCGCGGACAGCCGCCGGGCCTGCCGGTGCTGGTCCGCCGCCAGATCGGTCAGGGTCCGGGCGGGGGTCCCGCGGGCGCGCCGGGCCAGATGGCGGTAGAACTGCCACCCCTCCAGCGCGTCCATCACCTGCTGGCGCAGGCGGGCGGTGCACTCATCCGGCGGCGCGGGCTCCTCGCCTGCCGCCGGCAGATCGGTCCCCCGGCTGTCGCGGGGCGGAGACGCCTCCGCAGCCTGGGCCAGAGCCGCCAGGCGCAGACAGTCCATGTCGCCGTCGCCCGCGTCCCGCACGCCCCTGCCCTCGCCCCGCGTTTCTCCCATGTGATCTGTCTCCACGGTGAGCTCCACCGGACAGTTCTCCGGGCTCCGGCCCTCCATCACCCGCCGCCACACCCGCTGAAATACCTCCCGGTGCTCCGGGGCGCACAGGGTCATATCTTCCATTGCAAACACCTCCTTTGCCCACCATCCTATGTGAGGCAGAGGTTTTTTGCCAATGGGACGGGCGGAGGCGACCGTTGACAGCGGCGCGGCTCCATCATCATGGGCCGACCCTGCGGGGCCGGCCGGGTTTTCAGGTGTTTTCCTTTTTGTTGAGGATCACGTTGTCCCGGGTCATCTTCTGGCGGAGCAGGAGGAAGTTGGGCATACCGCCGGAGGCGCAGACCTGCTTGGCCAGGACGTCGGCGTAGGGGAAGAGCTGATTATAGCACTGGACATGGAAGTCCTTCTTGTCCTCGTCGGTGATGGGGCCCGAGATGTCGAATACGCCCACCAGGTCCACCGAGATGAAAAATTTGTGGTCCGGGCCGTCGCTCTTGTCCTTGACGCACTGGTACAGCTTGGCCACGCAGCGGGTGTTGTCCTGGGTGTAGTTGACGGAGAAGGAGAAGTTGTTCTCCAGCTGCACCTGGCCGGGCTTGTCCAGCTTGTTGAAGAACTGCAGGTCCTGTAGTTTATAAGACGCCATATTCAACTGAGCCATGACGGTCCCTCCTCTTATCGTTGTATAGGATAAAACCAGTGTATCACACTTTCCCGGCAAACGCAATTGAAAAAGCGGGGCGGTCATGCTATACTTTGACCTGAAAATGAGAGGTGACAGTATGAGCGATACCATTGCGGCCATTGCCACGGCGGCGGTCCCCTCGGCCATCGGCATCCTGCGGCTGTCCGGGCCGGAGGCAATTTCGGCGGTGGACCGGGTGTTTACCCCGGATCACGGCGGACCCATGGCGGAACGGCCGGACCGGACGCTGGTGCTGGGGCAGCTGCGGGACGGGACCGGAGCGGTCATCGACCACTGCCTGGCCACGGTGTCCCGGGGACCCCACAGCTATACCGGGGAGGACACCGCCGAGCTGCAGTGCCACGGGTCGCCGGCGGCGCTGGCCCTGGGGCTGGAGGCGCTGTTTCAGGCCGGGGCGCGGCAGGCCCTGGCGGGGGAGTTCACCCGCAGGGCCTTTCTGTCGGGCCGGCTGGACCTGACCCGGACGGAGGCGGTGGCCGATCTGATCCACGCCGACTCCGCCGCCGCTGTGCGGCAGGCGGCGGGGCAGCTGGGCGGGGCGCTGGCCCTCCGCATTGAGGAAATTTACGATGGGCTCACCGATCTGATGGCCCATTTCCACGCGGTGCTGGACTACCCGGATGAGGACATCGAGCCCTTTCAGGCGGCGGAGATCGGAGACGCGCTGAGACTGGCGGGGGAGCGGCTGGACCGGCTGGCGGACACCTATCGCCGGGGGCGGGCGCTGGTGGAGGGAGTGCCCTGCGCCATCATCGGCAGGCCCAACGCCGGCAAGTCCACCCTGTTCAACGCCCTGTTGGGCTATGACCGGGCCATTGTCACCCCTGTGGCCGGCACCACCAGGGACACGGTGGAGGAGCGGGTGGAGCTGGGCGGCGTGCTGCTGCGGCTGATGGATACCGCCGGATTGCGGGAGGCGGGAGACCAGGTGGAGCGGCTGGGCGTGGAGCGCAGCAGGGCCGCGGTGGAACGGGCGGAGCTGGCGCTGGTGGTGGTGGACGGCAGCAGGCCGCGCGCCGGAGAGGATGAGGAGGCGCTGGCGCTGGGGCGCAAGGCGCCCCACTGCATCGTGGTGGAAAACAAGGCGGACCTGACCAAAGAGACCGATCGGCCGGCCGGGCCGGGCCTGGTGCGGCTGTCCGCTCTCACCGGGGAGGGGCTGGACCGGCTGGAGGCGGCCATCGCCGCGCTGTTCCCCGAGGATCCGGGGCTGAGGCCGGGCAGTCTGCTCACGAACGCCCGGCAGGCGGAGGCGGCGGGGCGGGCCCGGCAGGCAGTGGACCGGGCGGCTCAGGCGCTGGCCGCCGGGCTGTCCCCCGACGCGGTGCTCGCAGACGTGGAGGAGGCGTTGACCGCCCTGGGCGAGCTCACCGGCCGGGTGGCGCGGGAGGATGTGACCGACCGGATCTTTGAGCGGTTCTGCGTTGGAAAGTAGGACAGCGGGAAAAGGAGAAGCGATATGGCAAAGGGAGCGTTCGCGCTGCTGGAGGCGGCGGTGTCCTGCGGGTCGCCCACCCGGGGGACGGAGCGGGCCTATGACGCGCTGATGGCGGCGGGGCTGGGGGCGCTGTTTCCGGGGGAGCGATACCCCATGGAGAAGCTGGCGCCCTGCGAGAGCTATCCCGCGGGCCTGCGGCACCTGGACACGGTGATGGAGGTGAGCCGCCGGCTGCGGGCCAATGTGCTCGCCGCCCTGGAGCGGGGCCGGTTCCCGGTGGTGATCGGCGGGGACCACTCCATCGCCATGGGTTCCCTGGCGGCGCTGGGGGAGTTCTATGGAGCGGAAAATGTGGCGGTGGTATACATCGACGCCCACGCGGACATCAACACGGACACGACCTCCATGTCCGGGTACATCCACGGGATGGATCTGGCGGCGGCCTGCGGGCTGTGCCGCGACGCGCTGACGGTGGGGAAGAACCGGGTGAATGTGCGGGGGAAAAATCTGCACATCATCGGCGCCCGGAGCGTGGACCCGCCGGAGTATGGCATTATCAGGGAACAGGGGGTACATCTTTACACGGCGGAGGAGGTCCGGACTCAGGGGATGAAGGAGGTGCTGGACCGGGTGCTGCCGGCGCTGGCGGGCAAGCGGGTCCATATCAGCTTTGATGTGGACAGCCTGGACCCGTCGGTGTTCCCCGCCACCGGGT
>CAZUWQ010000053.1:0-6305 GCA_964624195.1 uncultured Oscillospiraceae bacterium
ATGTGACCAACTTCACAGAGGAGGGCCGAACATGAATCTGCTGCAATTGCGATATTTTCAAAGTGTGGCAAAGCATGAGAATTTCACAAAAGCGGCACAGGAGCTGTTCGTCTCTCAGCCTGCGCTCAGCCAAATGGTCCGGCAATTGGAGGAGGAGCTGGACGTCACTCTGTTTGACCGCATCGGCAAGAAAATTCGTCTCAACGAGGCCGGTACCATTTATCTGAGCTATGTGGACCAGGCAATGGCGGCACTGGACGCCGGTGAAGCCGCGCTTCGGGCGCTGTCCGACAGCCGGGACGTCACGATCTCTTTTGCCTACACCTCCAAGGTCGAGCTGATCCGGAAGATCCTGCTGGAGTGTTGGCAGGAACACCCGGAATATATCGTCCGGGCAGCTCTGCTCCCGCCTGACAGCGCGCTGCTGCGGCTGACCAACGCCGAGATCGATTTCGCGCTGGTAAATCAGAAGATCGAATACCCCGGCATCAGTTATCGCGCCATCGCCTCCCATGATATGTATCTCTATCTCGGCCGCGGGCATCCGTTGAGTCAGATGAAAGAGATCTCTCTGCTGGATCTGAAAGATACGCCGTTCCTGTGCAATGACCACACCATGAAACCGGAACTGCTCCGCGGCATTTGTCAGAGCTACGGTTTTACCCCTGATATCCGGCTGGTCACCAGCGATACCCCTACCATCCAGAAAATCATAAATCAGGCCCCATATGGTTATTTCGTCCGGTCCAATGTGATCGTGTACGCCATGGAGAAAGATCCTCCAACCACAGGCACCTTCCATCTGATCAAGCAGAAGATCTCTTCGACAGACTATCTGGCGATAAGAAATAATTTTCAGATGTCTCTGGAACAGCAGCATTTTCTGGATCGGATGCGGAAAACAGAAGCCGAGTTCGACCGATGGGCTCACGAAATGTCCATGCAGTATATGGAGAAGCAATACCCGAAATAAGCAGCGTACAAAAGCAGCCCTCCGGGCGGCACTTGCCGCCCGGGGGGCTGTCCGATGAAGCGGTCAGTTCCCGATCCGCATCAGCCAAAGAGGTGGAGTGCGGACAGCAGGACGACGATCGCCAGATCGATCACCGCGGAAAGCAACAGCACCCAGAACATCTTCCTGCTCAGCTTCTCCGGCGCAAAGGACATGACCATGGCGCCACCGGTGGAGATAGGCGCGCAGCCGGTGGACAGAGCGCCGATGATCGCCGAGGAGAAGAGCCCTGTGGCGGAGGCGCCGGAGGCCATAAGGCCGGCACAGATGGGGATGTACAGCGGCAGGACCACTCCGATGGAATCGGAAAACAGGCTGGTGACGCCGGACAGGAAGCCCATCAGCGGCGCAATGGCGGCGGGAGCGACATTGCTGGACAGAGCAGAGGCGATCATATCAGCCACGCCGTTCTTGGTCATCAGGCCCAACAGGACGGAGAAGCCGCCCACCATGAGGATAATGCCCCAGGGGATGTCCTTGGAGATGACCGTCCGCGGATTGGCCAGCTTCAGTGCCACGCAGATGGCGCCGCACAGCATATAGACCCAGCCCACATCGATCGCGGAGTTGAGCACCGGGATGCGGAACACGCCGACAATGATGAAGAAAGCAATCGCGGCGAACATGATAGCCAGCACCTGCTTCTGCTGCTTGGTAAAGGGGGCCGGCTTTTCCTTGAAGATCTCCTTGTGCTCAGGATCCACCTTCATGCCCCAGCAGCGGAAGACGACATACCACAGGGCGAAAATAATGACGCTGAGGATGAAGTTGTTGAGATAGATGCGGGGGATAATGCCGCCGGCAGACTCACCCACGATACCCATCATCATGCCGCTGGCTACGATGCCCGCGCTGCCCAGCGGAGAGAGCAGACCCGCCATATTGCCGGCGCCGTAGATCAGGAACAGCGCAAAGGGAGAGCGGTTGGTGTGCATACACAGTCCGGCAACAATGGGCAGGATCAGGGCGTTGATCCCCATGGGGTTGACGCCGATATAGCCCAGGGCCGCGGACAGCAGATAGATGAAGATCGGCATGAGCCAGAATTTATTTTGCACACGGTAGATAATGTGTTTGGATAGCGCCTCGATCGCCCCGGTCTCACCGACAAAGCCATAGAAGAAGGTGATCCCGATGATCTGGATCACGATCCCGGAAGGCCAGAACGTATAGAGCGTCCGGGGAGGCGTACTCAGGAAGATACCGCCGATGATGGCCGCGAAGACAAGGGCAAGCATACCCATGTTGATGTTGAACTTTGTGCCAATGGCAATGGAAAGAACGACGGCTATCAGCACAAGGACCAAAATAGTTGTGGTCGACATGATACGTTCTCCTTTTCTCTTTTTTTGAGTTATTTGCTTGGCGTTGTATTTTCAAAGAGCTGACTGTAGGTTTTCTTGGTTTCCAAGATCTTGGGCATGAGATCCCTGGCCCCCGCTCCGATGTCTCTCATATCGGAAAGATGCTTGAATTTTCCGCCCATTTTTACATGAGACTGAGTGAGCTCCTTTTCCTCAAAGTCCACATGGACCCTGCCCTCGGCGTCGATCCGAAGGGTACCGGTGATCCCACAGCACGCGCAGCTGGCCTCGGACGCGGTTTCGCCCAGCCGGAACACGCTGTTGTGGCACACCGGGCAGATGCCCTTCATTCCGATGTAGGGCATCTCCTCCGGCATCTCGCTCAGGCAGCGGAACAGATGCGCGCCGGTCTCCTTCAGACGCCGCACCGTCTGCGCCTCCAGCAGCTTCTGGCGGTCCCAGGGGATGAGCAGCTGATCCACGATCTCCAGATTCAGGGGGATCGCGAAGTGCATCATCACCGGCATCATAGACTGGTTCCAGTCGCTGCCGCCGTGGGCGATGAAGGCCACAGCGCGCCGCTTCCAGGTCCTGGGGTCCGGCATCTCAGCAATGCCGCGCTCCTCGCGCAGCTTTTTGGACATGAGGCGCAGGGCGGCGTCCATGCCCGGCCCGCTGCGGTCGCACAGGTCCTTGAAATAACCGGGCACCGTCTTTTCAAAAATGGGCAGAGAGACGATAATACCGTCCGCCTCCATGATCTGCTCGGTCAGCCACTGAAAGTCATCCTTCCGAACACAGTTGCCGACGCCGCTGCCGCTGAGCAGCCCGTCTACGCAGGCGTTGCACCCGGTACAGGGCAGGATCTCCAGATCCAGCAGACGGACCGCGGTCACCTCTACAGCATCGCCGCCGCGCTCCTTCGCGCCCTGGAGAGCCAGCTTTGCCATCGCCTCGGAGGAGCTGTTTTTACGGCCCCCGATCAATGCAAGTAGTTTCATCGCCGCGCTCCTTTGTCAGACGTTTTCCGGATAGTTCACATGGTAAAGCTTTTCATATGCCGGGTACTTCACATTGAACTTCTTTTCCAGCTCCGCGTCTCCGTAGATCCAACGGAAGTCGCCGTTGTAATGCTCATAGGGCTGGGGCGTCCAGGGGAAGGGACTGGGGGCGGCATCCGCGCTGTAGGGGCGGTGATAAACGGACGGCTGAACGCCTTCCAGCTCCAGCCGGCCGCCTTCCATACCGGGGAAGCCCTTCAGGGTGTTCTTGGCGTCTTTGTTCCAGTCGGTGTAATAGTCGTTCCGGATCTGGCGGAACCACTTCATGTGCCAGATCTTCCACTCGCCGGTCTCGGGATTGCGGATGAAATCCATGCCGTATTTGCCCCAACACCAGAAGCTTTTTGCCTCAGGCGCCATAACGCCGGCGGGCATGGTCTCGAAGCCGGCGCTGGCCCAGGTCACCTTGGCGGTCTTGCAGTCGCCGGCCACCTCGATGCAGGGGGTGCAGAGCGTGTGAAAAAAGATCCCTCCGGCCACATCCTCGGATTGCTGAGAATCCCAGAACTTCTGCAGCGCCTCGGGGCCGAACACGCAGCCCCAGTCGGAGACCTCGCAGGAGACGTCGGGGCGCCACATCGCGAAGCACTCGGTGGAGCGGGAGTCAAACTCGGTGCTGATGTGGACGGTCTCGTAATGCGCCATGCAGTTCTGGATCGCGGTGACTGCCCGGATGCGCTCCAGCTCCAGTTCAACAGGGCTCATGTCTTCCAATGGTTTCATACGGGTTCCTCCTTGTTTTTTTCCTTGTGGTTTTGCTGTAAATATCTTAACTGAACCGAGGCAAATTTGTAAAATACGCTGTTTTTATATGTTTATAGGAAAGAAATTATATTGGTTTATCCGGAATTTTCCGAAAGACGGTCAGATACGCGAAGGCGGCAAAATGGCCTTCAATTCTCCATATAAAACAAAAAAGCGGCCGCCGCGGGATCAGACCCGCGGCGGCCGCTTTTGGGAATGTTTGAAATTACTCCTCCGTCAGAGCGACGACGTTGGTGGCGCGGACGCCCTTGGCGCCGCGGGGATCGGGCTCGGTCTCAAAGCTGACCTTCTGGCCCTCCAGCAGCTTCTTGTAGCCCTCGGCCACGATGGCGGAGAAGTGCACGAACACGTCCTCGGAGCCGTCGTCGGGGGTGATGAAGCCATAGCCCTTCTCAGCGTTGAACCATTTTACGATACCAGTCATTTTTCAGTTCCTCCTTAAATTAAATTGCGGTTTTGAAGCAAAGACAGAAAAGACTCGCCCTTTCATGTACGAAGGGCGAGCCTAAAACAGTTCATACATCAAAACAACAAAGTAAATATAGCATTAACCTTCGCCGTTGTCAAGATAATTTTCGGAGAAAATACCAAAAAATTTGCAGCCATTTTCTGCCGTGATCCGTGCGCACTCCTCCGGGCTGATCCCCTTGATCTCCGCCAGGCGCTCGCAGACATGGACCACATAGCCCGACTGGTTCCGCTCTCCCCGGTGCGGCTCCGGGGCCATATAGGGGCTGTCCGTCTCGATCATCAGCCGGTCCAGCGGGACGGCTCTGGCCGCCTCCACCGCCTTCCGTGCGTTTTTATAGGTGAGCACTCCGGTAAAGGAAAGCATCCAGCCACGGTCCACCAGCTCCCGCGCCATCTCCACGCTGCCGGAAAAGCAGTGGAACACCCCGCGCACCCGGGGAAACGCCCGGACGATATCCATGCTGTCCCCATGGGCCTCCCGGTCATGGACGATAACGGGCAGGTCCAGCTCCCGCGCCAGGGCCATCTGGTCCCGGAACGCCTGCCGCTGGAGCTCTCTGGGCGGGTTCTCCGGCCAGTAGTAGTCCAGCCCGATCTCCCCGATGGCCACCACCTTGGGCCGGGCGGCCAGCCGGCGTACCTCCTCCAACAGCGCCGGCTCATAGCCGGCGCACTCCTCCGGATGGATGCCCACCGCCGCGTAGACAAAGGGCCACCTGCCGGCCAGCTCCACCGCCGCCCGGCTGGAGGGCAGATCACAGCCCGGGTCCACCACCAGCCGCACTCCCTGACCGGGCAGGGCGGCGAGCACCCGCTCCCGGTCCGGATCGAACTGACGGGCGTCGTAGTGGGCGTGGGTGTCGAACAGCGGCGCGGTCATCCCTCGGCCTCGGACATCGGGGCGCTGAACCGGATGTCAAACATGGCGCCGATCGACTCGTCCTCGAAGTATTCCAGGAAGACGATAGAATAGGTCCTGGCCTCCTCCGGCACCTGGTAGAGCAGGATGCCCTCGCGGGTCTCCCGGATGCTCAGGTCATACTCAATGGGCAGCTGCCGGTCGGACACATTGCGGTAGTCTACGCCGCCGTCCTCCAGCTCCACCGCTTCATACATGGGGTAGGCCCAGTAATCGTCCTCGTCGTCGGTGTCCCACCAGATCTCAAAGTCGTTGAAGAACATGGGCTGGGTCAGCATGGTGTAATTGAACAGCGTGAGATCCACCACCACCAGCTTACAGCCCTCCTCCGCCTGTACGCCGTCAAATTCACAGCAGGAATAGGCGCGCTCCACCCGCATATCGAAAAAGCTGGTGCGCAGGGTGTCACCAATGAGGCCCTGGGCATAGTCCTCGTCGTCCGGTTCGATGACGTCGCCGCTGCCGCTGGGGGCCACGGCTTCACTCTCGCCGGCGTAGGCCTGAGATCCCTCTTCCTTAAAGCTGATGAGGGGTCCTCCGCCGCATGCCGCCATGGATAGCAGCAGCCCTGCCAGCAGAAGTGACGCGATACATTTCATAGCCTTCTCTCCTTATACAGCGATCATGATCCGTTCTCCACCGGCGAACGCCGAAGCCGCGATGGAGCTTCACTCAGCACAGCTTCGCGCCGG
Organism: uncultured Oscillospiraceae bacterium; assembly: GCA_964624195.1. Classification (GTDB taxonomy): domain Bacteria; phylum Bacillota; class Clostridia; order Oscillospirales; family Oscillospiraceae; genus Enterenecus. The sequence continues at coordinate 6,225 of CAZUWQ010000053.1, forward strand.
CGGGGATGGCGTCGTCGACCGTGATAAGGTGGAGGACCTCCTCGCCCTTCTCGGTGTGGACCGCGGAGATCAGCATCCCGT
>CAZUWQ010000054.1:0-6267 GCA_964624195.1 uncultured Oscillospiraceae bacterium
CCGGGAAAGAGCGATCGCCGGGACCGGGGAGCGGTCGCTTCCGCGCGGAGTTCACGAAAGGAGATGCCGATCATGTCAGTGATCAAGATCACAAAAGAGAATTTCGAGGCCGAGGTGCTTCAGGCCGACCGGACGGTCCTGCTGGACTTCTGGGCTGAGTGGTGCGGCCCCTGCCGTATGCTGTCGCCGGTGGTGGACGAGCTGGCGGAGGAGCTGGACGACATAAAGGTAGGCAAGGTGAACGTGGACGAGGAGATGGAGCTGGCCCAGCAGTTCGGGGTCATGAGCATCCCCACGCTGGCGGTCATACGGGACGGTCAACTGGCGGACAGTCAGGTGGGCGTCCAGCCCAAAGAGGCCATTCTGGCCATGCTGGGCCGCTGAACCTCAATGACAGCGCCGCGGGCAGAGAGCGGCTTGCCCGCGGCGTTTTTTTGCCAGTCTGACGGTCATTCTGAGTTGCATTTTGTACATTATCATGCTAAACTATAATGCGGTAAAGGAAAAGAGTGTTGTTATGGTCGTCAAGTGGAGCGTCACCATTCCGGCGCTGACGGGAGAGGAGCCCCGCAACGCTTACGCCTATGTGCCCGATGGGGCGGAGCGGGAGCCGGAGCGCCGGTATCCGGTACTGTATATGTTCGACGGGCACAACGTCTTTTACGACGAGGACGCCACCTACGGAAAGAGCTGGGGCATGGAGGAGTATCTGGTCCGGACAGGGACAGAGCTGATCGTGGCGGCGGTGGAGTGCGACCACAGCCCGGACAACGGGCGGCTCAGCGAGTACTCCCCCTACTCCTTCCAGGCGCCGGGCCTTGGCCGGGTGACCGGCCGGGGCCGGGAGACCATGGAGTGGCTGGTACACAGCTTCAAGCCCATGATCGACCGGGAGTTCCCCACGCTCCGGGGGCGGAAGAACACCTTTCTCGCCGGCAGCTCCATGGGCGGGCTCATGAGCCTGTACGGGGTGCTGGAATACAACCGGGTCTTTTCCCGGGGGGCGGCCCTGTCGCCCTCCCTGTGGTTTGCCAGAGCCAAGCTGGACGCGCTGATCCAGAGGGCCCAGGTGCGGCCGGGCACGGTGCTGTACATGGACTACGGCTCCCGGGAGCTGGACGCTCACCCAAATATGGCCCGGCAGCTCAGCCGGGTGGCGGGCAAGCTGCTGGACAAGGGCGTGCTGCTGGACTGCCGCGTCGTGCCCGGCGGGGAGCACTGCGAGGCCAGCTGGGAGAGGCAGATCCCGTTTTTTATGAATACCCTGCTGTACGGCAGATGAACTCTGAGGAGGGCGGAGACCATGGACAAGCAGTATTGCAGGCGGTACAGCTCCGCGCTGGGCCGGGATATGGAGTACAACATATATGGACAGAAGGGCCGGCCCATGCTGTACATCCCCTGCCAGAACGGGCGCTTTTTCGACTTTGAGGACTTCCATATGACCGACGCCTGGGCGCCCTGGATCGAGTCAGGCCGGGTGATGGTGTTCTCCGTGGACACGCTGGACCGGGAGACCTGGTCCAACGTGGGGGACGACCCCGGCTGGCGGATCAGCCGGCACGAGCAGTGGATGCGCTATCTGGTGGATGAGATGGCGCCGCTGATGCGGGAGTGGGCCAAGGGGCACAACGGCTGGACGGAGGCGCCCGGCATCCTCGCCTTTGGGTGCAGCCTGGGCGCCACCCACGCCGCCAACCTGTTTTTCCGCTGGCCCGACACGTTCGACGGCCTGCTGGCCCTCAGCGGCATCTACACCGGCAGCTATGGCTTCGGCGGCTATATGGACGAGCGGGTCTACCTCAACTCCCCGGTGGACTACCTGGCCAATATGCCGCCGGACCATCCGTACATCGAGAAGTACAACCGGCACAAGGGCGTCATCTGCGCGGGACAGGGGCCCTGGGAGGTGCCGGAGACCACCCGGCGGCTGAAGGACATCTGCGCGGAAAAGGGCATCCATCTGTGGGTGGACCTGTGGGGCGGCGACGTGGCCCACGACTGGCCCTGGTGGTACCGGCAGGTGGCGTATTTCGCGCCGTATCTGCTGGGGCAGGCGTAAGAGATAAGCTACAACGCGGAGAGAAGGGAACAAGATGAAGAATGTGGTGTTTATTTCCCCCAATTTCCCGACAAACTACTGGAAGTTCTGCCGGGAGCTGAAAAACGACGGCATGAACGTGCTGGGGATCGGGGACCAGGACTACGACAGCCTGAGCCGGGAGCTGAAGGACAGCCTGAACGAGTATTACAAGGTGGACAGCCTGGAGGACTACGATCAGGTGTATCGGGCGGTGGCCTTTCTGATCTTCAAGCACGGGCGGATCGACTGGCTGGAGTCCAACAACGAGTACTGGCTGGAGCAGGACGCCCGGCTGCGCACAGAGTTCCACATCGAAAGCGGCTTCCAGGTGGAGGACATCCCCCGTATCAAGTACAAGTCCCGGATGAAGGAGTACTACGCACGGGCGGGGATACCGGCGGCCAGGTGGCATCTGGTGGAGGGCCGGGAGGACTGCCTGGACTTCATCAAAGAAGTGGGCTATCCCGTGGTGGTAAAGCCGGACAACGGAGTGGGGGCGGCCCACACCTATAAGCTGTCCGACGACGGGGAGCTGGACGCGTTCCTGGCCGAGCGGCCGGAGGGCGTGCCGTACATCATGGAGGAATTTGTCCACGCGGAGGTGAACTCCTACGACGCCATCATCGACGCCGAAGGAAAGCCGCTGTTTGAGACGGGCAACGTCACCCCCATGTCCATCATGGACGTCGTGAACGAGGAGGACAACTCCATCTACTACATCGTCCGGGACCTGGCGCCCGATGTGCGCCGGGCGGGCCGGGCGGCGGTGAAGAGCTTCGGCGTGAAGAGCCGGTTCATCCACTTTGAGTTTTTCCGGCTCACCCGGGACCAGGCGGGGCTGGGCAAGGCGGGGGACGTGGTGGCCCTGGAGGTGAATATGCGCCCCTGCGGCGGCTTTACGCCGGACATGATCGACTTTGCCCACTCCACCAACGTGTATAAGATCTGGGCGGATATGATCGCCTTCGGCTCTACGGAGGTGGCGCCGGGAGAGCACGCCTTCTGCGCCTACGCCGGACGGCGGGACGGCAAGGACTTCGCCCTGGACCACGAGGCGGTGCTGGAGCGGTACGGAGAGCATATGCGCATGGTGGACCGCATCCCCGACGTGCTGGCCGGCGCCATGGGCAACCAGATGTATGTGGCCGTGTTCAGGACCAAGCGGGAGCTGGACAAGTTCTACCATGACATTTTAACGTGCAAATAGGCCGCCGACCGGCAGACCTTTTCACCTGTTCCGCGGCGAAAAGCGCCGCCGCGGAACAGGTGGAAAGGAAAAGCGCCTTACATCAAAAGAGACCGGTTGATGGCGCACAGGATGGCCCGGAGAGAGGCGCGGCTGATGTTGTGGCTCTTGCCCACGCCGAACACATCCCGGCCCGCCGGGTCCTTCAGGTGGATGTAGCACACCGCCTGGGTGTCCGCGCCGGAGGAGATGGCGTGCTCCTGGTAGTCCACGAACTGGTAGCCGTCGATGGAGCCGTGGGGCAGGTCGTGGAGGGCGTTGAAGAAGGCGTCGATGGGGCCGTTGCCCCGGCCGGAGGCGGCCATGACCCGGCCCTTATAGCTGATCTCGCCGGTGAAGGTCACCTGGCTGGCGTCCCCGTGGCGGGAGTCCTCCTGAAAGCTGTGGCGCTCCAATTGATAGGTCTTGGGGACGGACAGATATTCCCGGTCGAACAGGGCGAAGATCTGCTCCGGCTTCAGCTCCTTGCCCACCCGGTCGGACTCCTTCTGCACCACGGCGCCGAACTCGGCGTGCATGGCCTTGGGCAGGTCGTAGCCGAAGCTCTGCTGCATGACGAAGGCCGCGCCGCCCTTGCCGGACTGGGAGTTGATGCGGATGATCGGCTCATACTGCCGGCCCACGTCGGCGGGGTCGATGGGCAGATAGGGCACCTCCCACAGGTCGGTCCCGCTCTCATTCATGTAGTGGAAGCCCTTGTTGATGGCGTCCTGGTGGCTGCCGGAGAAGGCGGTGAACACCAGCTTGCCGGCGTAGGGCTGCCGCTCGCCCACCTTCATCCTGGTGCACCGCTCGTACATATCCCGGATCCTGTTGATGTCGTGGAAGTCCAGCCTGGGGTCGATGCCCTGGGTCCACAGATTCATCGCCAGGGTGACCATGTCCACGTTGCCGGTGCGCTCCCCGTTGCCGAACAGGGTGGCCTCCACCCGCTCCGCTCCGGCCAGCAGGCCCAGCTCGGCGGTGGCTACGCCGGTGCCCCGGTCGTTGTGGGGGTGGAGGGAGATGATGGCCCGGTCCCGCCCCGGCAGGGTCCGGATGAAATATTCCAGCATATCGGCAAACTGATTGGGCATACAGTTTTCCACCGTGGTGGGCAGATTGAGGATGACCGGATGGGCCGGGTCGGCGTGGAGGTGGTCCAGCACGGCGGCGCAGATCTCCACGGCGTAGTCCGTCTCCGTGCCCATGAAGGATTCCGGGGAATACTGATAGCGCAGGTCCATGCCGCCGGCGATGACGGGCTGGGCCATGTCGTAGATCAGGTCGGCGGCGTCAGTAGCGATCCTGGTGATGGCGTCGCGGCCGGCGTGGAACACCACCTTGCGCTGGAGGGTGGAGGTGGAGTTGTAGAAGTGGAGGATGACGTGCCTGGCGCCCCGGATGGCCTCAAAGGTCTTGCGGATCAGGTGCTCCCGGGCCTGGACCAGCACCTGGATGGTCACGTCGTCCGGGATGTGCCCCCCCTCGATGAGCTCCCGGCAGATCTCATACTCCGTCTCCGAGGCGGAGGGAAAGCCGATCTCGATCTCCTTGACGCCGATGTCCACCAGGGTGTGGAAGTATTCCAGCTTCTCCCGCAGATCCATGGGGTCCACCAGAGCCTGATTGCCGTCCCGCAGGTCCACCGAGCACCAGATGGGGGCGTGGGTGACGGTATGGTCCGGCCAGGCGCGGTCTTGAATGGGCTGGGGGCGGAAAGGGATATACTTCTGATATCCGGGCTTGAGCTGCATATAGGACTCCTCCTTTGGAATGCTTCGGGGGACGAAAAAAGCCCCCGACTGTTTGAAGTCAGGGGCGCAAATTGCTTTACGCGGTACCACCCTAATTCCGCACGCGGTTGCCCGGCGTGCGCTCATCGGCCTCCGACAAGGCCTTGACCTGTAACGGGGTCTCCCGTCCGCCCCTACTGCGCGACCGGTTCGGGGCGGCGGCTCCGGGGCCAGTATCCACATGGGCGCCCGCGCCGGTTCGCACCGACCACCGGTTCTCTGAGCGGGCGAGGCCATGTCTTCTTCCCATCTGCGCCTTTAAACTGTATTTTAACGGACTAAATCAAAAATGTCAAGATAGAAGTTCCGGGCCGTCAAAAGACCTGCCTGGCTTCCGCGCGGGGCGGTGAGCAGAAGTCCGGACCCGTTTTGCCCGGGCATTGAGACCGGCGGTCAAAAAAAGCGGCAGCGCCGCTTTTTTTGACGGGTCGAGCTGGAAAATATTTTCCTGTCGTATTGACTTTGCCCGCGGTATCTGTTAAAATTTGATTATCAAAACCACATTAGGAGTTTTTGGTTATGAGTTTCAAGATCATTGTGGACAGCTGCTGCGACCTGACTGCGGAGCAGCGGGGCTCCGGGCTGTTTGTGAGCATCCCCCTGACCATTTATGTGGGCGACAGTCAGTTTATCGATGACCGGACGCTGGACACTGAGCTGCTGGTGGACGCCATAGCTATGTGCGCCGAGGCTGCCCACACAGCCTGTCCCGCGCCGGCGGACTATCTCGCCGCCTACGAAGCCGCGGAGGGGGACCTCTACGTAGTCACGCTGTCCGCCCTGCTGTCCGGCTCCCACAACAGCGCGTGGCAGGCGGCCCGGATCTTCCGGGATGAGCACCCGGACCGGAACATCCATGTGTTCAACTCCTGCTCCGCCTCCGCCGGAGAGACGCTGATCGCCGCCAAGCTGGCCGAGCTGGCGGGGGCGGGGCTGCCCTTTGCCCAGGTGGTGGCCGGGACGGACCGGTATATCGCGGAGCAGAACACGCTGTTTGTGCTGGAAAATCTGGACACCCTGCGGAAGGCGGGCCGCCTGACCAAGGCGCAGTCGCTGCTCACCGGGGCCCTGCGGGTCAAGCTGGTGATGGGCTCCACCCCGGAGGGGGAGATCCGCAAGCACGGGCAGGCCCTGTCCATCAGGCAGGCGCTGAACAAGCTGGC